>JBJFEZ010000050.1:0-30799 GCA_051891195.1 Clostridia bacterium | reverse complement strand
AAGCAGGAGAAAATGCAGATAAAAGATGTAATATACAAGATATGGCAGGAAATGTTAAAGAATGGTCAACAGAAACCAGTACGCTTTCCAGCTATCCTAGTACTACCAGAGGAGGTTCTCCATACAGCGGCACCGCCTATACGACTTCTTACAGGAACGGCACTATCACTTCAAACATCATCAACAACATTGCATTCAGAGGCTCACTTTGTGTAAAGTAGAACTGAGTTCTATAGATAATAAACTAGAAGAATAAAATATAATAGGAAGTTATGCTAAATTGTCTTAAAGAAGCTAATTTAGCAAATTGTATGTAAAAGAGAAGTGAAGTCAAAATGTTAAACGTTTGTCTAAATATTTTGATTTCACTTCTCTTTTACTATGTAATATATAAAAAATATAAAATTTATTAAAAAATACTATTCACTAAAACAAAAAAATATGATATAGTGACATTAACAATTTGTTAGGGGAGATATGTAGAAAAATGGAAAAACATTCAGAAAAAGGTAAATCAAGAATATTCTTAAAAATTCTTATAGTATTAATTTTTTTAACAATAATTGTTGGAGTACTATACTTAGTAAAAAACAATTATGTAAGAGATGAAATAAAAGATAAAATTAATTTAATTATAAACAACACAAATGTAACAACAAGCCTAAAATTAGATGTTTATATAAATAATGGTGTAGTGTATATTTCAAAAGCAGATATTAGCAACTTTTTTGATAATACTATTACATATGATGAAAAATACAATCAAATAATTACTTGTTCTGAAACAAAAATTGCAAGTATGCCAATAGAAGAAAAGCAAATTCAAATTAATAGTGCAAATGTAAAAATAAGAGAAGGCGTTATAGAAAAAGAAGATGCTTATTATATACCAATTTCTGAATTAGGTGATGTATATAATATAAAAACTACTTATGTAGAAGATACAAAAATAGTATTTATAGACTCTTTAGATAGAGAGCAAAAAATAGCAACAATGAATAAAAAGACTTCTATAAAATATAAGCCAAATACTTTTTCTAGAACAGTGGCTAAAGTAGAACAAGGAGAAATAGTAACTATAGCCAATCGTAGTGATTACCCTGTTCCTGAAGGTTGGACAAGAGTTAGAACTCAAGATGGTATTTTGGGATATGTTAAATTAAATAAAATGGGAGAATTAAACACTATTCGTGAAAATATAGAAAAACAACCAAAAATAGAAGGAAAAGTTAGTTTAGTATGGGACTTTTTCTCTGTATATGTAAATGCGCCAAGTAGAAGTGGAACAATAAAAGGAGTTAATATTGTATCTCCATCATTTTTCTATGCTGAAGAAAGCGGAACTATAACAACCAACATAGGTGAACAAGGAAAACGATATATTGAATGGGCGCATAATAATAACTATGAAGTTTGGCCAATACTTTCTAATTCATTTTTAAATACAGAAACTACTTCTAAAGTTATGAGAGACTATAAATTAAGAGAAAAATTAATTAACCAAATTGTAGACAATATTGTAATATATAATTTAGATGGAATTAATATTGACTTTGAAGATATGTATGAAGAAGATAAAGCTTACTTTTCACGTTTCTTAATAGAATTAGAACCTAAACTAAATGAAATTGGGGCAGTTTTATCTGTAGATGTTACAGCTCCAGATGGAGCACCTAATTGGTCTATGTGCTATGACAGACATACTATAGGAAAAGTTGCAGATTATATAATATTTATGGCATATGATCAATATGGACTATCTGCTACAGAAGCAGGAACAACAGCAGGATGTGATTGGGTAGAAGTAAACATTGAAAAATTCTTAGGACAAGAAGATGTAGCCGCAGAAAAAGTTGTACTTGGAATTCCTTTTTACACAATGCTTTGGAAAGACAATTCTCCAAGTGTTGTAAATATGAAGTCTGTAGATAATGTGATTCCTAGTGGAGTAGAAAGAAAATGGGATGAAAACTTAAAACAATACTATGTAGAATATACAAGATATGGTTCAAAATATAAAATGTGGATTGAAGATGAAAAGTCAATAGAAGCTAAATTAGATTTAATTTCTAAATACAACTTAGCAGGAGCTGCTTTTTGGGATAAAGACAGAGAAACATCTTCAGTATGGAATTTAATTTCAGAAAAACTAGGTATTTAAATATTCATAAAACAAAAACTACCTCAATATAATGTAGAACAAGCTATATTATATAGAGGTGTTTTTTATGTTAGCATATTTAAAGTTAAAAACAAACAATGAAGAATTATATGAAAGCAATTATTTAATACAATTAAAAGAAAAAACAAATGTAATTTCAAAAATTCAATATATAATTTGCTATTTATATTATCAATTAGTTGTATGGTTAAAATATTATACAAATACTATTACGGTAAAAGAAATATATGGGGGATATTTATTTATATTTCCATTTGATACAGTGAACAACAAAAAAATAAAGATATGTATGAAAAAAACTAAAAATCTAATTCAAAAATATAAAATAAATTCACTAGTATTAACAGAAGAACTAAATAAATATCAAGGATTTAAGCAAGAAATACAAAAAGTGCATATATTAGATGGCAGGGGAATTATGCCATATTTAATAAAAGAAATAATAGAATATATTACAAAATTACAAAAAACAAACTTGGCAGAGGAAGATTTATATATTTGTGCAAACAAGAACAAACCTATTTGTACAGAAAATATTAGCTATTTAATGTACTATTTTAAATCAATTAATATAGTTACAAAAAGCATTAACACATTTCAAAAAATGGCTGATAAAATTGCAGAAAAAGAAAACATTATTATTACAGTTACAAACAATAAAAAAAAGAGTTTAAGAAAGGCAAAAATAATTATAAACTTTGATTTTGAAAATAGTGAAATACAAAAATATAACATATATAGAAAAGCTATTTTAATTTCTATTAATAAACAAGAGCCTTATGAAAATATTGGTTTTGATGGTATTCAAATTAGACAAATTGGAATTGATACATCTCAAGAAATAAAGGAGTTTTTTGAAAAATATAACCTAATAAATAATTGCTCTTTAAGTGCTTTATATGAAAGTTTAATAAATGAAAAGCAGGAGTTTTTAGCAGTAAAAGAAAAAATGCAAAAAGATAATGTAAAGGTTATAAAACTATATGGAAAAAATGGGGAAATATCCAAAAAAGAATGTGCGTATTTATGAATTTTGTGTGAAAATACTTGACAAAATATAAAATATAAAGTATAGTAATACTCACACGCAATAAGGTATATTTGTATATAACTTATTGCAATTAATTTTTGCTAAAAGCAATAAAAAGCAAAAGGAGGTAAGACTAATGGAAGAAAATAAAGAAGTATTGTTAACACAAGAAGGATTTGATAAATTAGAACAAGAATTAGACTATTTAAAAGTAACTAAAAGAGGTGAAATAGCAGAAAGAATTAAAATAGCATTAGGTTTTGGAGATTTATCAGAAAACTCTGAATATGATGAAGCAAAAAGCGCACAAGCTGAAAATGAAACAAAAATAGCAGAATTAGAAAATAAAATTAGATATGCAAAAATTATAGATGAATCAGAGATAGACACTAAGACTGTTCAAGTTGGAAATACAGTAAAACTACTAGATATAGAATTTAATGAAGAAGTAAGCTATACTCTAGTTGGTTCTACAGAAGTAGACTTGGCAAATAATAAAATATCAAACGAATCACCAATAGGAAGTGCAATTCTTGGAGCTAAAAAAGACCAAATTGTTGAAGTTCAAGCTCCAGCTGGTGTAGTTCAATACAAAGTATTATCTATAACAAAATAATATAGAATACAAAAATAGCTCGTTTTAAAATGAGCTATTTTTGTTACTTAATCTAAATTTAAAGCTGTTTCTAAAGCTAAAATTATCATATTATTTAATGATTTTTCTCTTTCTTCAGAACTTATTTCTTGTTTTTTATAATGAGAATCAACAACAGTTAATAAGCAAGAGGCATTTTTACCTAGATATTTTGCCATATAAAATAAAGCAAAAGCCTCCATTTCAGCTCCAATAATATTTAAATCTTTTGGAAATCTTTTTATTAAATTAGGAATACTCTCTAAATATCCATCAAAACAATCACTACATAAAGTATTGCCTTTAATGTATGGAATATTATTAGTTTTAGCACATTGTTCTATAATCTCGTTTATATGAGTGCTAGAATCTGCTATATGGCAATCTTTTTCATTCCATTCATAAGCAAAGTTTCCTTCTGTGTAAGACTTATTTACTAAAATAGTATCAAAAATATTTAAATCAGGAGAATAAGCTCCACAAGAACCAATACGAATAATATTTTCTACATCATAAAAATGATATAATTCATAACAATAAATTCCCATACTAGCCATACCCATACCGTGAGAAAATACAGTTATTTCTTTTCCTTTATAAGTTCCAGTGTAAGCAAGCATATTTCTAACAGTATTTACTAAACGAGTATTTTCTAAAAAATTCTCAGCAATATATTTAGCACGTAATGGGTCACCAGGCATTAAAACAGTTTTTTTAATATCTTCTTTTTTAGCATTACAATGAATAGACATATACAATCCTCCTAAAATTTTTTATATACCATTGAATTTAAAATAAAATAGTGCTACAATAAAAAGGTAAAAAAATTGGGGTGTCGCCAAGCGGTAAGGCACTCGGCTCTGACCCGAGCATTCCGTAGGTTCGAATCCTACCACCCCAACCAATAATTTAATTCTTTTTTTGTAGCCTTGGATAAACAAGTTTAATTAATCCAAAGGCAATTATACTACCTAAAACGGCAGTTATTATCTGATTAATTCCCATTGAAGTAAATAACACTTGTGCAACTTTACTATTTTGTGGTATTACATTGGCATAAACAAAAATATTATAACCTGCAAAAATTACTGCACATTTTGCTAATATTGCACAAACACTAGTAATAATATAATTAATATTTTTATGAACAAATAAATACTTAAATAATATTAAAAGCAAAAAGTTGCCTATCCAAATAAATGGTATCATATATACTGTATAAATAGCAGAAATATGAAGAACACATCCGCTAAGTAAAGCAGAAATACTAGGCAAAAATACAACACAAAGCATTTTCTTTAAACCTTTTGCATTAATTCCAGCAATAATTAAACAAGTATTAACAATAGCACCAACTACAAACTGAGAATTAGTAGCTAAAAAGCTACTTGCTCCAAAAACAAATGATAAAATTTGTGGAACAATTAATGGAGTAAAAAATACTCCTAACGAGATTAAAATCATTTCAACTATTTCGCTTAATTTAGATATATTAATATATCTTTTTTCTAAACAACTTTCCATAAACATAAACTCCTTTATATAAAATGTTATTTAAATACTAAAAAGATTATACACTTATACTATTTTTTTTTCAATTAAATTTTAATAAAAATATATATGATTTTGTAAATTAAATAATTTTAAAAATAAAAATACAAAAAATATGGAAAATATTGACAATAAAAATACATTGTGATAACATTACAGTGTAAATAAAATTTTACTAATAATTAAAATTTAAAATAAAGGAGGAAATTATAATGAAAAAGACAAAGTCTAACATTACCAAAGCAATCTTAATAATTTTAACAACTATTGTTGTACTATTTATAACTGTATTTATTATTCACATTACTAGAAATGTAATTATTTTGAATCACTTATCAAACTTATTAAATTCTAATCTTAATACTAATAATTATCATTATGAGGAATATATAAAATATAAAAATATAAACTTAATAAAGGAACAATATAAGAAAAATAACAAATATATAGAATATACATATGTTTATAATAAAGCAGATGTACACAGTATTATTCAATACTCAGATGGAAAAGAAGTTATAGTGATGGAGGAAAATGAATTAAAAACTCACGAAAAAAATGCAAATTTTGAAAAATATGAAAAACGCACAATAGAAGAGGTTATTAAACTTAATTCTAGCTATGTTAACAATTTAAATTTAGAGAAAATAGTAAACAGTAGAATTTATCTAGACAAAAATTACAATGCTTATATTTTAAGATATGGAAGTGTAAATATTTGGTTTGATGCAGAAACAGGATTGCCTATAAGAAATGTATTTGGAGAACAAGTACATATGTATACATTTGAATTTAATAATGTAACAGACGAAGATGTTGCAAGACCTAATATTACAACAACAGAAGCTCAATAAAAAACTTAATGATTTTTCATATGTAACAATAAAGTGATTACTTATATAAAGCAATCACTTTATTGTTTTAATATTTATTAATTAATCTAATTCTAGTTATAATAAAAGCTGTAATACATATAACTGCAATAATTAAAAACATAGATGAATAATTTCCTGTTTGAGGTATTTCTTCTTCTGCTATAGTGTTATCAGGCTCTTTATAAGTTAATTTAATTTGAGGAAAATCTTCAGAAGAGTTATTAAATTTTTCAGAAACAGTTTCATATTCAATATCTAGTTTAGTATTAAGAGGTATAAGTTTGTTAGCAATTTCTTTATCATATTTATCTTTTAATGATAATTTATAAGATAATGTACCAGTAGAGTTTTCTTTTAATAATTCAATATTCCAAGTAATACTATTATCTGATTTATCAATTTGTTGAGAAACTTCTCCAATATTAGGTGATTTAACATATTCAAAATTAAAATTATCTATAATTTCTTGAGGAAAGTAATCTTTAATAACAATATTTTTTATAGTATTATCCATACTAGCAACAATAGTGTTATAAATATTTTCTGTTAAGGTAGTAGCTAAATTATTATAATTTATGTAATAAAAATTACCAGCTGTAGGATTAGTAACAGTACCAAAAATTTCTTCAACAAGCTCACCATAAGTCATACGCCTATTTTCACCTTCTACCATAGGAGCACCAGGATTAACCACTGAACTTTCATTTACTCTCATTAAAACAGAAGAAATTTTGAAACCTTTGCTTTGCAATTTCAACAATCTATTTTTTGTGTTTTGAGCATTTATACCAGAATATGCTAAAGTATTTTCTGTATCTAAAGAAACATTAGGAACACCATCTGATATTAAAATAATATGCTTTTCTGAATCTGTACTATCAGTAAAATTAGATTCTGCAATACTTAAACCTGCTTCAATATTTGTATAAGGTCCTTTACTTTGTGTGTAAGTATTAATAGCATTTTCTATAGCATCTTTAGAATTTGATAAAGGTAGTAATAGTTTAGCATCATCTTCTGTTCCTAAAGTTGAGCTAGTATCAGTTAAAGGATCTATACTAGAAAAACTAATAAGACCTACTTTAAAGTTTGTAAAATGACTAAACAAAGCTTCAATAAAAGATGAGGCCGTTTGAGCAACGTGTTGAATTTTAGTTTGGTTTTCATAAGTTTTTGTCATACTATTAGAACTGTCTAAAATTAGAAAGACTTCTAAAGGTTTAACATAAGTTTGTTCTTTTGTAGAATTAGTAACTGTTAAGGTTATTGTAGCTTCTTTTTTATTTTTATCAAAATTTGTTAATTCTTTTGTAAGTTTACCCATATCATTTAAGTTAATTTCGCATGTTTTTTCATTAAATAATTCTATAGTTGAATCACTACTATTTACCGTAGTAGCAAAGGATTCAACACATATTAATGATAACATAATAAATAAGATAAAACTACAAATTATTTTCTTGTTCATAATATAATACTCCTTTTTATATAACTTCACACGTATATTATACTACACAAATACAATAAATTCAAATATTTTATACGTTTTTTTAAAAAGTATATAAACTAAAACCTTACTTACAGGCATATTTTAAACGTAACAAAAATGTAACATAAATGTCATATAAAATTAATATATTAACAACTTAATAACAACACTAATATAGATAACAAAAAATTTTTTAATTACTTATATGATTTTTTATAATATTATGGTAAAATTAGAAAAGAAAGAAGGAAAAATATGAGCAAAAAAACAAAAATTAAAATATTTAAGCTGATACTACTATTATTATTTATTGCCATTGTAATAGGCGTAACTACATATTTAATACCTGTAATTAAAAACTTAAGTACAGAAACTGGACAAGCAGAGTTTAAACAAAAAGTAAATGAATCAGGATTCTTAGGATTCTTAATGCTATTTGGATTGCAATTTGCACAGATATTCTTATTTGTAATACCAGGAGAACCTATAGAAATACTAGCAGGAGTATGTTATGGCAGAATATGGGGAACTATATTTGTTATGATATCTGCAGCAATTATTTCTGCGTTTATTTATGCTTTAGTTCATAAATTTGGAAGAAAATTTATATATGAATTTATAAATGAAGATAAAATTAAAAAAATAGAAGAAAATAAAGTGTTTCAGAATCCAAAAACAATTAGATTTATTATATTTATTTTATTTTTTATTCCTGGAACGCCAAAAGACTTACTAACATATATAGCAGCTCTATTGCCAATAAAATTAAAGGACTTTATTATAATTTCAACAATAGCAAGAATACCATCTATAATTTCTTCTACCTGGGCAGGAGAAAAACTACTTTCTGGAAATTGGAAATTTAGCTTAATTATTTATGGCGCTACATTTTTAATAGTAGCTATAGCTGTTATAATTATGAGAAAATTTGATAAAAATAAAATTACAGACGAAGCTATAAGAACAATTAAGTAAAAATAGAAATTTTTACTTAAATATGTTATAATTATATTAAATTTAAACAAAGGAGATAAAAAAATGAAAAGTCTTTCTAGTATTTTAATAGCAATATTTGCATTTATGTTTTGGGCATTTAGACTTATTACAACAATATTATATAGTCTTGGAGTAGAATTTGTAGCTGCACCTATAGATATAACAAAGGAAGTTGCATTGTTATTTATTACTTTCATTTGTATATGCTATATTGCAAAGAGAAAATTATTACCAGTTACAATATACCTAATAATACATTTATTATATTATGGATTTTATCTATATCAAAATTTAACAGCAGAAACATTAACATTAAATAATTATATGGATTTGTTCTTTGCTGTTATAGGAATAGCTATTCCTATAGCTGCATTTTTTGATGTATTATTAGATAGAAACAGAAAAGCTCATCCTGTTGATAAGCAAACGGACTGGTTTTATAAGAACAAAGATTATGATAGAAAAATGGATGAAAGAGCAGATAGAAATCAGTATAGAACTTTAGACAAATAATAAATTAGAAAATCCTTATAGATAAAGGCTTTTTAAAGATTTAGATCTTACATGTTTTATATGAAGATTAGTTAAAATTACTTAAAAATAGTCTTTTTTATAAAAAAAGTACTATTTTGGGGTAGGAATTATTAGCTTGATAACGACGTGCCACCCTCCCATAGTATAAAGGAGTTAAATTATGAAAAAAATTTGTTTAGCAATTACTTTAATAATTTTTGCATTTTTAATTATTGGTTGTTCAAATTCTAAAATAGCAGATATTCCAGGTGGATATATTGATAAAGAAGAATATTATGATAAAGATGGATTTCAAGATTATACTGATTATGCTAAATATATGTATGATTCTAAAGATGCAATAACAAGCAATAAAGAGTATAAGAAGATTGAACAAGATGATATTCAAAACATTGTTGGATATTTTGAAAACTTTTCTGGTTGGATGAAAAATGCTGATAAATCAATTCAGTTTGATTTTGATATAGGTGTTATTAACAAAGGTGATTATGTTAAAATTAAAACTAAAGAGGGTCAAAAAATAGGCAATAGTAAATATGAAAAATATGATAACTATTCTGTATATTTTTTTGATATTGAAACATTAACTTTGTACTATATACATAACAATATATAGTTTTAATAAGTGTTATAGATGAAAAAATATATTATGTAGTAACTTATTATTAAGTCAGGGAGGTTTATAAATGATACATATTTTTTGATGCAACCATTAAAAAATATTGAGCTTGATAAATTAGACATTACTATTAGACCATTGTCTGATGTCGAAAAAAGAGAGACAGTAAGATTTAATCATAAAAAGAATTATTGGATATTTGTTTGCAAAAAAATAGTAGGGGAAGTAAATATGAAATATAATGACAAAAATAGTGATGAAAAGTTAACTAAGGTCGGAATCAACTGGTACCCAGGTCATATGGCTAAAACTAAAAAACAAATAATAGAAGACTTAAGATTAATAGATGTAGTTGCCGAACTTTTAGATGCACGTATACCAGTTTCTAGCCAAAATCCTGACATAAAAGAAATTATTAAGGATAAGAAAAAGCTTATTATTTTAAATAAGGCTGACTTGGCTTGTGAAACAGAAAACAAAAAGTGGATACAGTATTTTGAAAAAAATAATATTCCAGCAGTTTTAGTAGACTCTGTTTCTGGTAAAGGAATACCAGAAACAATAAGAAAAATAGAAGAAATTTATGATAATGAAAAATACCAAAATAAAGGTAGAATAGGTAAATCTATTAGAATAATGATTTTGGGAATTCCTAACATAGGAAAGTCTTCTTTTATAAACAGAATAGCAAAGAAAAATGCTGCTCAAACAGGAAATAAGCCAGGAGTAACAAGACAAAAACAATGGATAAAAGTATCTGACAGAATTGAACTTTTAGATACACCAGGGGTTTTATGGCCAAAATTTGACAATAAAAATGTGGCAATGAACTTAGCATATACAGGTACAATTAAAGACGATGTTTTAGAAACTGTGGAAATTGGGTTTGAATTATTGAAAGAATTAATAACAAGTTATACACCAAATTTAATAGAAAGATACAAAATAACTCAAGAACAAATAACTAATATACTAGAGCAAGAACTAGAAGATAATGAAAAAGTATTAGAGATAATGAAGCTAATAGGAAAGAAAAGAGGAGCAATTATTTCTGGCGGAGAAATAGACATTGAAAAGGTAGCTAGAATTTTGATAGATGATTTTAGAAGCGGAAAATTAGGAAAAATAACTTTAGAAAAAGTAAAATAAGAACTAACTATAATGAATGGAGAAGCGGTATTGGAAATAATAAAAAGAGAAAAAAGTATAGAAGAAGTAAACCAAATGTCACCACTAACCTGGGCATATATAGGTGATAATGTATTTGAACTATATGTTAGAACCAATTTGGTAAACACAACTAAATTAAAACCACACGAACTACATATAAAATCTATAAAATATGTAAAAGCACAAGCTCAAGCTGAGTTTTTAAATAAAATAGAAGAAAACCTAACAGACGAAGAAAAAGAAATAGTAAGAAGAGGAAGAAACACGCAAAATCACCATAAAGCTAAAAATGCAACATTTCAAGAATATATGTATGCAACTGCATTTGAAGCTTTGTTAGGATATTTATATTTAACAAAACAAGATCAAAGACTAAATCAAATACTTAATATTATATTCAAAGACATTTTTTAAAATTTAGTTACAATTAACAAAAAAATAAATACGTAAGAATAAAGGAAGTAAAATGAGTACAACAACAATATTAATTATATCTAATTTAATAGGTGTTATAGCATTAACTTTTTGGGTTATAAGCATACAAATAAATAAAAAAACTATATTAATGAAATTACAATTATTAGCAAATGTCTTGTATGCTATACAATATTTTTTAATTGGAGCTACAACGGCTGCAATAATGAACTTAGTATCTACTGTACGATATTATATATACGATAAAAATGAAGAAAAAGGCAAACAAAACTCTTATGCTATGCTAATTGCTTTTATAGTAATAATATTAGTTATAGGAATAGTTACATACAATGGAATTATAAGTGTTATACCAGTTACTATTTCAATAGCATATACATATGCTACTTGGCAAAAAGATGTAAAAGTTATAAGATATACAGTTATGTTTGCTGCAGTTGTTTGGATTTTTTACAATGCTTATGTTGGTGCATATATTACCATTGCAGGTAATGTAATGGAAATTATATCTAGTTCTATAGCTATTTTAAAATTTGATACGTCAAAAAAAATTAAAATTCATATTGATAATTAATAAAAATAATTGACTAAGCTACAAAAAATATGTTATAGTATTAGAGTAGCACTTAATTGGCCCCTTGGTCAAGCGGTTAAGACGCAGCCCTCTCAAGGCTGAGTGATGGGTTCGATTCCCGTAGGGGTCACCAAAAAAGTAAGGAACGGTAAAATACCGTTCCTTTTTTGTTTTTGGAGTGTTACTTCTTGCCAACGCTATAAGGAAAATAAGTGCGGTTGGACTTCTTAACCATCATATGACTTCTGAAAAGGGTAGAACGAGAGACTTCTGCAGAAGAATTAAAAGTCTGCATAGAAGCATCACGCTTGATTTTGTCTATCATTTCTTGGGTGCACTCACCAGGAGCCAAAGGCATTGAAGAACTGCGAGACATAAAACGAACCTCCAATAAAAATATTTCGCATATAGCGATGCATATTATTATAACTCAAAAATATAAAAAAGTAAATAAAAATACTTGACAAAACAAAAATTTGGTATATAATTCAAATATACAAACAATAATTCGCATATATTTGGAGGTTAATATGGTTACTACACTACATATAAAAAACGTTGGTATTATAGATGATTTAAGCATTGATTTAAATGAAGGTTTTAATGTTTTAACAGGAGAAACAGGAGCAGGGAAAACATTAATTATAGGCTCTCTTGCTATTTTAGCAGGTGGCAGGTTCTCAAAAGAAGTAATTAGAAATGGAGAGGATTTTTCATTTGTAGAGGCTAATTTTTATTGCCCTAATAATCAAATGGCAATAGATAGCAATATTATAGTTTCTAGAGAAATACATATAAATGGTAGAAATTCTTGTAAAATAAATGGAAGATTAGTAACTGTTAATGAACTTAAAGAATTTATGAGTAAAATATTAGACATACATGGACAACATGACAGTCAACTAATTTTAAATCCTATGCAACATATAGTATATTTAGATAAATTTATAGGCAAAGAAATTGAAAAATATTTAATAGAATATAAACAAAAGTTAACACAATATAATAGTTTAAAACAAGAACTTAAAAACACCTATGGAGAAGAGAAAGAAAAAGAAAGAAGACTTGACTTATTACGTTATCAATACAATGAAATAGTAGAAGCAAAATTAAAGGAAACAGAAGAAACGGAACTAGAAGAAAAACATAAAATGATGCAAAATGTAGAAAAATTAAAAGAAAATTTATCTCAAATAGATATGGAACTAAACCAAAATGCAATAGCATCAATTAGTAATGCAATTCGCAGTTTAGAAAAAATACAAGATTGTAGTGAAAAATACAGTGAAAAATTAAATATATTAAAAAGTAGCTATTATGATATTCAAGAACTAGCAAGAGACTTAAATTATATGCAAGAAGAAGTTGACTTTGACGAACAAGAAAGAGATAACATAGAAAATAGGTTAGACTTAATTTATTCACTAAAAAGAAAATATGGAAACAGTATAAAAGAAATATTAGAATATGCCAATAAAGTAGAAGAAGAAATTCATAAAATTGAAAATTTAGATGAATATCATAAAAAAATAAAGCTACAAATAAATAAATTAAACCAAGAACTAATGGAATTAGGCAGTAATATGAATAGTATAAGAAAAAAATATGCTAAAGAACTATCAAATAAAATAAACCAGGAATTAAAAGAACTAGAAATGCAAAATGCTAAATTTGAAATACAAGTAAATATTTCTGACCAATTTTATGAAACTGGAATAGATGAAGTAGAGTTTATGATTAGTACAAATTTAGGAGAAGAGCTAAAACCACTTGTAAAAATTGCATCAGGTGGAGAAATGGCAAGAATTATGCTTGCTATAAAAAATGTTTTAGCAGATGTAGATGAAGTAAGCACATTAGTATTTGATGAAATTGACACAGGAATTAGTGGAAAAGCTTCTAAAGCAGTAGCAGAAAAAATGAAATCAATAGCAAAATCACATCAAGTAATATGTATTACACATTTACCATCTATTGCTGCGAAAGGAGATTACAACTACTATATTAGTAAGCAAACAAAAGAAAATAAAACATATACAAATATAAAAAAATTAAATGAAGAAGAGACTATTGAAGAAATAGCAAGAATTTCTTCAGGAGAAGTTACAGAAATAGCAAAAGCACACGCTAAAGAGCTAAGAAAAGCATCCTAAAAATTTGCGCCAATGATAGGATTAAAATAGTAAATTGCATTATAAGAATAATAGATTTTCAATAGGAAATCAATGATCGCCTAATTTATAAATATATACCAATAATACAATATTACAATTATATTACAAAATATTAATAGGTATTTACTTTTTAGTTTAAGTATAGTAAGATAAACTTAATAAGAAATATAAAGGAGAAGTTTTAAAATTATGCAAAACACTAAAATCTTTGTGGATATAAAGAGAGAAAAAGAGACCCCCACAATTTTAGAAAATAAAGAAAAACTCAAATCTCATAGCTCAATACTTACAACTCAAATTGGTGTGAGCTTAATAGCACTTATTGTTACAATAGCAATACTAATAATATTAGCAGGAATAACAATTAATGTAGCTTTTGGGAAAAATGGAATAATGAAATCATCAGGAGAATTTTCAAATAAAGTACAGGAAACGCAAAATCAAAAAAATCAAGAGTTAAATAATTTATTAGAAGAATTAGAAAATGTGATAGATGAAGAAATAGTATATGACAAATACGGAAATAAAATAACAGTACCAAAGGGATTTAAAATAGTAACTGCTGCAGAAGACAGTACGGTAGTTTATGCATATGATAAAGAAAATGGAATATCAACCAATATACCAGTAGTACAAGATGGAATAGTAATTCAAGATAGTGCAGGGAACCAGTTTGTATGGATACCAGTAGGAGAAATAAAAAATGATGCGAAAAAAAATACAACAAATAAAACAACAATAACATTAGGAAGATACACATTTGCTGCAACAGGTGAAGAAACATTAGAGCAAGTAGCATATACAAATGAAAATGCAACAAATTACACAAACAAAGTAGAAATTAGTTCAGCTTACGAGGATACTACACTAAGAGATGGACTAGTAGATACTTCAAATAGAAAAAATGATTTAAATGCAACAGCAAAAGATTTAGCAAGCTTTGTAGATAGTGTAAAAACAAAAGGAGGATACTACATAGCAAGATATGAAGCAAGCTATGGAAGTGGGTATAATAGTGATGGAGCAACAGATGACTTAAAATATGCAAATGCCAAACCATTATCAAAGCCATCAACAGCAAATAGTGAAGACAGTATGGATTATACACCAGGAACTTTATGGAATTATATAACACAGCTAAATGCAGCAAAAGTAGCAAGAAATATGTATGCAGGAAATAAAGATATAAATAATAATGAAGTTGGAGTAGAAAGCGACTTAATAAATAGTTATGCATGGGATACAGCAATAGTATTTATACAAAAATACTCTAGTAACACAGCATATTCAAAACAAACTTCAGAAAATACTAGTTTAGCAAACACAGGAGAAAGAACAGGAACAACAGATAAAGTATGTAATATATACGATATGGCAAGTAATAACGCTGAATGGTCAACAGAATATTCCACTTACATATCTAGTAGGTATGCTTATCCTTGCATGAATATAGGAGGAGTTTACACCGGTAGCAACTACTACTATACAGCTACAAGGTATGACTGCCGTGCAACTGACAGCGGTGACAACATCTCTTTCCGCTTCATACTTTATATAAAGTAGCAATTAGTACTGTAGTTAATAAATTAAAAAAATAAAATATAATAAGAAGTTATGATAAATTGTTTTAAAGAAGCTAATTTGGCAAAATTAAAGATACTTTAAAGTGAAAAATTTAAGTATATATTTGCAAAAAGCAAATGCAAACTGTGTAAATTCAAAATAAATTTTGAATTGCGCAGTTTTTTCTTGTGCATAGAAAGTAGTAAAAAAATTAATTTAATAGATTCACAAATTTTCTTTCCAAATGTTTACATATTAAAAAATATAGAGTATAATAATACGTGTAAAATTAAGAAAAAATAGGAGAATTACTTATGCAAGAAAATAATGTAAACAATCAAGAACAAGAATTAGATTTAAATCAATTAATGAAAATTAGAAGAGAAAAGTTAACTAAACTTCAAGAAGAAGGAAAAAATCCTTTTGAAATTACAAAATTTGTAACTACACATAATAGTAAACAAATTAAAGAAAATTATGAAGAATTAGAAGGCAAAGATGTTACTATAGCTGGTAGAATGATGGCTAAACGTATTATGGGTAAAGCTTCTTTTTGTCATATTCAAGACAGCGAAGGTAAAATTCAAAGCTATGTTAGTATTAATGAATTAGGTGAAGAAAGCTATAAACAATTTAAAGAAGACGACATAGGAGACATTATTGGAATTACAGGTTTTGTATTTAAAACAAGAACAGGTGAAATTTCTATTCATGCTAAAGAAGTTACACTTTTATCAAAATCTTTAAGACCATTACCAGAAAAATTCCACGGTTTAAAAGACACTGACTTACGTTATCGTCAAAGATATGTAGACTTAATTGTAAATCCAGAAGTAAAAGATACATTTAAAAAGAGAATTCAAATATTAAAAGAAGTAAAAAATGTATTAGATGAAAAAGGCTACTTAGAAGTTGAAACACCTATTTTAAATACTATTGCAGGTGGAGCTACAGCTAGACCTTTTATTACACACCATAATTCTTTAGATATTGATATGTATTTAAGAATTGCAAACGAATTATACTTAAAAAGACTAATTGTTGGTGGGTTTGACAAAGTATATGAAATGGGAAGAATGTTTAGAAATGAAGGAATGGATATTAAACACAACCCAGAATTTACTAATATAGAATTATATGCAGCATACCAAGACTATCACGATATGATGGACATTACAGAAGAAATTATATCAAAAGTAGCACAAAGAGTATTAGGCACTACCAAAATTACTTATCAAGGAACCGAAATTGACTTAACTCCATCTTGGAAAAGAATTTCTATGATTGACAGTATTAAAGAAGTAACAGGAGTGGACTTTAACGAAATTGAAACAGATGAACAAGCTTTAAAAGTAGCAAAAGAATTAAATGTAGAATTAGATGAATTAAAATTAACAAGAGGAGACATTATTAGTCAAGTATTTGAAGCAAAAGTAGAAGATACTTTGGTGCAACCAACATTTATTTATGACTATCCAGTTGAAGTATCGCCACTTACAAAAAGAAAACCATCAGATCCACGTTTAACAGAAAGATTTGAAGTGTTTATTGGTGGTAGAGAATATGGTAATGCTTATTCAGAATTAAATGACCCAATAGACCAATATGAAAGATTTAAAAAGCAAGTAGAAGCAAGAGAAGCTGGTGATGAAGAAGCAAATATGATGGATGATGACTTTGTTACAGCACTAGAATATGGTATGCCTCCAACAGGTGGACTAGGAATTGGAATCGACAGATTAGTAATGTTACTAACAGACTCAGCATCTATAAGAGATGTATTACTATTTCCAACAATGAAACCGCTAAATTAAAAAATCTTAATAAATTTTTTCTAGTAGGTGTAAAATATGTGTTTTTTAATAATATGATTATTGAAAAAAATTTTTTATATAAAAAACAGAAGGGAAAAATATGATATTTGAAAAAGAAAAGACATTGATGGCTTCAAAAAAATTTGTAGAAGATACACAGAGATTACCAGATGTGGTAAAGAGAAAAACTATAATTTTGATAGGTCCTATGGGAACTGGTAAGAGTACTATTGCAAAATTGTTAAAAACTCAAATTGATGGAATGGATAGAATAGGGTTAGATAATAAAGATCAACTAGAAGGCTTATATAAAAGAAGAAGGAATTTTAAAAATTTTAAAAATTTTGAGTTTATGCTTACTGGAACTATATTGAGTTCTCTGGATAGACCATATATCATAGATTTTGGTGCAGGTCATTCAATATACGAAGATAAGAGATTAAAAGAACAGTTGCAACGTATGTGTGCAAATTTTAGTAATGTTATATTACTATTGCCTTCTGAGAATAAAGAAGAAAGCAGAAGAATACTAGCAGAAAGAAGAAATTTTGCATATAAATCTCATAAAGACCAAAATAATTGGCATTTTATAACTGCTTCAGATAATTATAATCTAGCAACACATATTATATATGAAGAAAATAAAACACCTGAAGAAGTTGCAAAAGAAATAGTAAAATTGATACAAATTAAAGAAAGAGAGAGTGAACAAAGATAAAAAAGGCTTTGCCAAAAGAAAAACAAAATCTGAAAATTATAAAGTAATAAGCTTATTTTAATATTAAAGAAAGGAAAATTATGAAAGAAAATTTAAGTGATTTTTTAAAGACTGCTTATAAATATAATAAAGTTAAAGATTTAAAAGAAGCATTTGAAGAGTTTCCAGTGGAAGAAGAATGGCATAAAGGAAGAATAGAAAATGTTTTAAAGGAAGATAACAAACAATATAATATTTATGAAATTGGAGATATTGTGTTTGTTAAAGAATATAGTTATTCTGATGGAAAAGTAGGAAATAATCATTTATTTGTAATAATAGATCAAGATAATACAGCTGTTCCAATTGAAAATTTTGGTATGCTTATATCTTCTAATTTAGATAAGTTGAAATTTAATAGTAATATATTATTAGAAAAAGATAAAAGTAATAACTTACATAAAGATAGTATAGTAAAAACAGATGTAATATATAAAATTTTAAATGAGCAAATATTATTTAGAATTGGCAAAGTTGATAACGAAAAAATAGAAGAATACAAGAAAAGTTTTTATAATAACTTGAATGAAAACTCAGTTTAATAATAGCTAATAAATCCTGATAAATGCAATGCTATAAGTGTAAAATAGGTGATTTAAAAGAAAAATAAATTACTTAAACGTACAGAAATGAAAGGCTTTGCGAAGATTTGAAAAATCGTTCAAAGAAACTACAAAACTAATTCAGAAAGGAAAATGTAAATGTATTTTGATTCTAAATATTTATATATTGTTTTAGCAGTTATAGTTATAACAAGTGTTTTAAGTGGAGGCTTTAACTTATTAAGTATACTACTTACTCTACCGGGAGTATTAATAGCTATTACTTTTCACGAATATGCACACGCTTTGGCTGCATATAAGCTAGGAGATGATACTCCTAAATATCAAGGAAGGCTTAGCTTAAACCCATTAACACATTTAGACCCAATAGCAGTTATTATGTTGCTTTTTACACATATTGGATGGGGAAAACCTGTACAAGTAAACCCTAACAATTTTACAAGAAAAATATCTGCAAGAGCAGGAGAAGCCATTGTTGCTGCTGCAGGTCCACTTATGAATTTCATTTTAGCACTTGTTGGAACTATAATATTCTATGCATTACAAGTTTTTGCAACAAGTTTTGCTGTAGGAACTCAAGCTGGACTAATTATTATGACAATGCTTCAATATGCCGTAATAGTAAATATTGGACTAGGAGTATTTAACCTAATACCATTGCCACCACTAGATGGTTCAAAGGTATTAATGCTATTTTTACCATATAATGCAAAAAGATGGTTTGAAGAACATACAAACATATTCTATATAGTATTTATAGTAATATGGATAACACCAATAGCAGGCTTAATTATATCTCCTATAATTGAAGCAATAGCATATGGAATTAATAGTTTAGTTGGAGCAATATTTGGATTATTTATATAAAAAGGAATAATAAAATGAAAGATATATTAACTTTAGGAATTGAATCAAGCTGTGATGAAACTTCTGCTTCTATTGTAAAAAATGGAAGGGAAGTTCTTTCTAATGTAATAAATTCACAAATAAAAATACACGAACAATTTGGTGGAGTTGTACCAGAAATAGCTTCTAGAAACCATATACAAGCTATTTCAAAAGTTGTAAAAGAAGCTATAAACAAAGCAAATATAACTACGAATGATATAGATGTAATTGCTTGTACATATGGACCAGGATTAGTAGGCGCCTTACTAGTAGGTGTATCTTACGCAAAAGCGTTAAGCTATTCTATACAAAAGCCACTAATAGGAACTAACCATATACACGGACATATAGCAGCAAACTATATTAGCCATACTAATTTAGAACCACCATTTTTATGCTTAATTATTTCTGGTGGACATACTCATTTGGTGCATATTAAAAATTATTCAGAGTTTGAGGTACTAGGAAAAACTAGAGATGATGCAGTGGGTGAAGCTTTTGACAAGGTAGCTAGAGTAATAGGGTTAGGATATCCAGGAGGACCAAAAGTAGACAAGCTTGCCAAAGAAGGTAAACCTAATATAGAACTTCCAAAAACTCACATAGAAAATTTAGACTTTAGTTTTAGCGGAATAAAGACAGCAGTTATAAATCTGCACCATAAAAATCCAAATATAAATAAAGCAGATTTATGCAACAGTTTTGAAAAAACTATAACAGAAGTACTAATAGACCATACCATAAAAGCTGCAAAAGAATTAAATATAAACAAAATTGCATTAGCAGGAGGAGTATCTGCAAATACATATATAAGAAACGAATTTTTAAAATTGCAAGATAAAGGCTATGAAATATATTACCCAGAACCAATATTGTGTACGGATAATGCTGCAATGATAGCTTCTGCAGGATATTATTCATATATGGCAGGTAATACCTCAAATTTAAGCTTAAATGCAGTTCCTAATCTAAGTATTTAAATAGTATGGAGGAATTAAATGGCAATATATACAATAGCTGATTTACACCTTTCTTTTTCTGAAAAAAAACCTATGAGCATTTTTGGAGAAAATTGGGAAGGACATAGCAAAAAAATAAAAGAAAATTGGATAAACAAAGTAAAACCAGAGGATACAATAGTATTGCCAGGAGACTTTTCATGGTCTATGTACTTAGAAAATACCTACAAAGATTTTGAATATTTAAACTTGTTGCCAGGAAAAAAGTTATTATTAAAAGGAAACCACGACTATTGGTGGACAACTTTAACAAATATGAGAAAATATTTAAAAGAAAATAACTTTGAAAACATAGATTTTATATATAATAATAGTTATTTAGTAGAAAATAAAATTTTAACTGGAACTAGAGGATGGAACTTATTAGAATCAGAAAATAGTAATAAAATGATAAACAGAGAAAGCATACGACTAAAGTTATCTATAGAAGATGGAATACAAAAATATGGAGAAGATAAAGAAATAGTAGTATTTATGCATTATCCACCTATAACACAAAGTAATAAAGATTCAGAGTTTATAAAAATAATGAAACAATATAATGTTAAATATTGCTACTATGGACACCTTCACGGCAAATCACACCAAGATGCAATAGAAGGAGAAATACAGGGAATTAACTTTAAACTTGTAAGTGCAGATTATTTGAATTTTGATTTAATAAAAATATAAAATTTATTAATAATTAAAATTTTACATAAAAATACGAAATAAAGCTTTCCATTCGCCAAAAGGTGTGATATAATAGGAAAGCTAAAATATTTTTGAAAGGAAGATTATAAAATGAGTGTAAAAGTAGAAAACACAGAAAACAAAAATGAAGTAAAATTAAGTTTCACAATAGAAGCAGAAAAATTTGATGAAGCAATGAAAAAAGTATATGCAAAAACTGCAAAATACTTTACAATACCAGGCTTTAGAAAAGGAAAAGCACCAATGCATATGGTAGAAAAACAATATGGAAGCGAAATTTTCCACGAGGACACATTTAATGAATTAGTGCCTGACATCTATGATGCAGCAATTAAAGAAAATAATATACAAGCTGTAAGTAATCCAAACATTGACATTACTCAAATTGGAAAAGGAAAAGACTTAATATTTACAGCAGTAGTTCAAGTAAAACCAGAAGTAGAATTAGGAAAATATAAAGGAATAGAATTAAAGAAAATTGAGTATACTGTATCTGACCACGAAGTAGAACACGAATTAGAACATATGGCAGAACATAACGCAAGATTAGTAACAGTAGAAGACAGACCAGTAGAAAAGGGAGACATTACAGTTATTGATTTTGAAGGTTTTGTTGACAATGTTCCTTTTGAAGGTGGAAAAGCTGAAAAACATGAATTAGAAATTGGAAGTAATACATTTATTCCAGGATTTGAAGATCAAATAATAGGAATGAAATTAGAAGAAGAAAAAGACATTAATGTTACTTTCCCAGAAGAATATTTTTCTAAGGACTTAGCAGGAAAACCAGCAGTATTTAAAGTAAAACTACACGAGATTAAGAAAAAAGAACTTCCAACAATGGATGATGAATTTGCAAAAGATGTTAGCGAATTTGACACATTAGAGGAATTAAAAAATAGCATTAAAGAAAAAATGCAAAAAGAAAACGAGCAAAGAGCTAAATACGAAACTGAAGAAGCTGCTATAAAAGCTGTTTGTGAAAATGTAAAATTAGATATTCCATCTGGAATGATTGATTCTGAAATTGACCATATGATGAAAGATATGGAACAAAGACTACAATATCAAGGACTATCATTAAAACAATACTTTACTTTATCAGGAAAAACTGAAAGCCAAGTAAAAGATGAAATGAAAGAACAAGCAGAACAATCTGTAAAATCTAGATTAGTAATGGAAGCTATTATTCAAGCCGAAGACATCAAGCCAGAAGAAAAAGAAGTAGAAGAAAAACTAAAAGAAATGGCAAAAAGCTATGGCAAAACTGAAGAAGAAATGGCTAAAAATGAATATATAAAAGAATACATTGAAAACAATATGAAGTTTGAAAAAGCTATTAAATTTATTGTTGACAATGCAAAAATAAAATAATTATATTTTACGAAATAATCACAAGACAAAAAAATGCTAATAAAATATGTTAGCAAGTTATGGAGGTATATTATATATGAAAGAACAAAACAGTTTAGTTCCTTATGTTATTGAACAAACAGCAAAAGGAGAAAGATCATATGATATTTTCTCAAGACTTTTAAAAGATAGAATTATATTTTTAGGAGAAGATGTTAATCAAACTTCAGCAAGTTTAGTGATTGCACAACTATTATTTTTAGAGTCAGAAGACCCTGACAAAGAAATTCATTTATATATAAATAGCCCAGGTGGATCTATTACAGATGGAATGGGAATAGTAGATACAATGAATTATATAAAATGCCCTGTTTCTACTATATGCATTGGTATGGCAGCAAGTATGGGAGCTGTACTTTTAGCAGCTGGAGAAAAAGGAAAAAGATTTGCTACTCCAAACGCAGAAATATTAATACATCAACCATTAATTGGTGGTGGAGGACTATCTGGACAAACAACAGAAATAAAAATTCACGCAGACCATATGGTTAAAACAAGAGAAAAATTAAATAAATTCTTAAGTGAAAGAACAGGTCAACCATTAGATGTAATTAATAGAGACACAGAAAGAGATAACTATATGACAGCAGAAGAAGCACTTAAATATGGACTAATTGATGGAATTATGGAAAAAAGATAACAATTCTTTTCCAAATTAAATTAAAAATTTAAAAGGAGTTTATATTTTATGGCAAATAATAAAGCTAAAAATGTAAAATGTTCTTTCTGTGGAAAATCACAAGATGCTGTAAATAGAGTTATTGCGGGACCTGGCGTATATATATGTGATGAATGTATAAAGGTTTGTAATAATATTTTAGAAGATGACTTATATGAAGATACAGAAATAACATATACTACAAAAATAGAAGAAAAATTACCAAAACCAGCTGAAATAAAAGAGGTATTAGATTCATATGTAATAGGCCAAGAGGAAGCTAAAAAAACACTATCTGTAGCGGTATATAATCATTATAAAAGAATAAATAACCAAAAAGAAACAGACGAAGTAGAATTACAAAAAAGCAATGTGTTGTTACTAGGACCTACAGGATGTGGAAAAACGCTATTAGCACAAACTTTGGCAAAAATATTGCAAGTACCTTTTGCTATTGCAGATGCTACAACATTAACAGAAGCTGGGTACGTTGGAGAAGATGTTGAAAATATTTTACTAAAACTTATTCAAGCAGCAGACTATGATGTTGAAAAAGCTGAAAAAGGTATTATATATATTGATGAAATAGATAAAATTTCTAGGAAATCTGAAAATCCTTCCATTACAAGAGATGTTAGCGGAGAAGGGGTACAACAAGCTTTACTAAAAATAATAGAAGGAACTATTGCATCAGTTCCACCACAAGGTGGAAGAAAACATCCACACCAAGAATTTATACAAATAAATACATCAAATATATTATTTATTTGTGGCGGAGCCTTTGAAGGATTAGAAAAAATAGTAAAAGACAGAATTGGTAAAAAATCAATAGGTTTTGGGGCGCAAATAGAAAGCAACAAAGATATAAACAAATACAAAGTATTTGAACAACTATTACCTCAAGATTTATTAAAGTTTGGTTTAATACCTGAATTTGTAGGAAGATTACCAATTATAGCAACATTAAGAGACTTAGACAGAGAAGCTTTAATTGATATTGTGACAACTCCAAAAAATGCATTGGTTAAACAATATCAAAAATTATTCAAACTAGATAATGTTGAACTAGAATTTGAAAAAGAAGCATTAGAAAAAATAGTAGATAAAGCTATAGAAAGAAAAACTGGAGCAAGAGGTCTAAGATCTATTATAGAAGAAATTATGAGAGACATTATGTTTGAAATTCCTTCTAACCCTAAAATAGAAAAATGCATAATAACTAAGGAAACCGTAGAAAATGGAGAAGCTCCAAAAATTATTATAAACAATAATAGAGAAGTTTCAGTAGAAAAAAATGCAAAAATAAAAAGACAAACAACAAGTAAAAAAACTGGAACTGCATAAAAAAAAAAAAAAAAATGTCAAATATTTGTTTGACATTTTTTTGTTCGTATGTTATTATAATAAAGGATACAAAATTGGTTATATTTTCCTAATAAATAGAAATAACCAAAATGATATAAAAAATAAGGAGTGATGTTATTTTGGCAAGAAAAAAAGACCCTATGTCAATTAATAAAAGAGAAAAAGCAATATTAAAATTTATTGAAAAACAGGTAGAAGAAAAAGGATATGCACCATCAGTAAGAGAAATAGGTAAAGCAGTTGGATTAAAATCAACAGCAACAGTACACGGATATTTAGCAAAACTATCAGAAAAAGGGTATATAAAAAAAGAAGACCAAAAGGGTAGAACTCTACGTTTATTAAAAGGTGGAGATGGTCAACCAGTTAAAAAACACGAAGATAAAAACTACTATACAGGTAGAGAAATGGTAGAAGTCCCTGTTATAGGCAAAATAACAGCAGGAGAGCCAATTCTAGCAGTAGAAAATGTTACAGACACATTTCCTATTCCTATTGACTTTGTAGGAAACAGCGAAAGTTTTATGCTTACTGTTCGTGGAGAAAGTATGATTGAAGCTGGAATTTTAAATGGAGACTATATTCTAGTAAAAAAACAAAACACAGCAATAAATGGAGAAATAGTTGTTGCGCTAATAGGTGATGAAGCTACAGTAAAGACTTTTTATAAAGAAAAAGACCATATTAGATTGCAACCAGAAAACAGTACAATGGATCCAATTATTGTACCAACTTGTGAAATATTAGGAAAAGTAGCAGGAGTATTTAGAAAACTATAAAATGAAAAATAAAAGGGGTGTACGCATATGGCTTATATGGATATATGGATTTATAACAGTAGACCTAGGATAAAAGTGTTTTTATGTTACTTTTTAATATTTATTACAGTATTTATTTTTTCAGATGTAATGATTTATTTATATACTAAATCAATGTATAAACCAATGGAAAAATATGAAGTAAATGTAGAAACGTTAGAAGTAAAAGTATCAACAGCAGAAGCATCTAATGTAAATGGAAATGTTATTGGAACTATAAAAAACAATACTCAAAAGAATATTATAGATGAATATTTAAGATTTGACTTCTATACACCAAGAAATGTAAATGTTGGTACTAAATATTTAAAAATAAATGAATTAAGAGCTGGAGAAGAAAAAAAGTTTGAAATGGGGTTTCGCTATGACAATGTAACTTCAGTAAAAATTAGTATGGCACAAGTAGATGATATACACAATGCTACTCCAGAAGAACTTGAAATAATACCACCATTTGGACCAGCAGGATTATTACAACTATTAATTTTGGGACGTTTATTTGCGTAAAAAGTATAAAAAATACAAAATATGGTAAAATAGAATATGTGAAGGCATATTCTATTTTTGTAAAAAAAGAAAGTATCAAAAAGTAAGTTTATTATCTTTTAAATTTATTTAAATATTTATAAAAATGGATTGCTATTTTACATACTTTGTAATATAATTGTAACACAAATGTAACAAAAATGAAACAAAAATGAAACAAAAAACAAACTGAAAGGAAAGATGAATAATGTTTAAGTATGGACAAGATATAGGAATTGACTTAGGAACAGCCACAGTGATAGCATATGCAAAGGGAAAAGGAATAGTATTAAGAGAACCATCAGTTGTTGCAGTTGACAATAATACTGGAGAAGTGTTAGCAGTAGGCAAAGAAGCCAGAAGAATGTTAGGAAGAACTCCGGGAAATATTGTTGCAACTAGACCTTTAAGAGATGGAGTTATTTCAAACTATACTGTAACAGAAAAAATGCTTAAATATTTTATAAACCGTGTTTGTGGAAAGTTTATATTTGCTCCAAGAGTTATGATTTGTATTCCTTCACAAGTAACAGAAGTAGAAAAAAAGGCTGTTATAGATGCTGCATCACAAGCTGGTGCTAGAAAAGTATATTTAATAGAAGAACCAATAGCGGCTGCTATTGGAGCTGGAATAGATATTTCAAAACCTTGTGGAAATATGGTAGTAGATATTGGTGGTGGAACAACTGATATTGCTGTTATATCTTTAGGTGGCTCAGTAGTTAGTGCTTCAATTAAAGTAGCAGGGGACAAATTTGATGAAGCAATAGTAAGATATATAAAGAAAAAATATAATGTTATGATAGGAGAAAGAACAGCAGAAGACTTAAAAATAAATATTGGCTGTGTATATCCTAAAATTCAAGATATGGAAATGGACATTAGAGGTAGAGACTTAGCAACAGGTCTTCCTAAAACAATTACAGTGCATTCTAGTGAAATGCTAGAAGCCTTAATAGAGCCTGCAATGCAAGTAGTAGACGCTGTACATAGCGTTTTAGAAAAAACTCCACCAGAGCTTGCAGCAGATATTAGTGACAGAGGAATTTATATGACAGGTGGAGGCTGCTTAATAGACGGATTAGATAAACTTTTACAAGAAAAAACAGGTATAAATGTAATGATAGCGCAAGATGCTGTATCTTGTGTGGCCTTAGGAACAGGAAAAGCTTTAGATAATTTAGATGTATTAGATAGAAAAGCAAGAAACTAAAAATAATTAAACCAAGAGGTGTATGTGAATTTTCACATACACCTTTTGTGTAAGTCACCTTAATTTGCTTGAAAAATTGATTTTAGAATAAAACTTGCAAAATTAAAAATAAAATTGTATAATATGTTATATTAAAAATAGGAGTGGAAAGACAATGAGAGAATTAAATAATTTTAAAGTACCAAATTTTAAATTTCCAAAATTTAAAATGAAAGATATATCTGAAATTGATGAAATGAATATGAATTATGAAGAATTAAAAAAAGCACAAGAAAACCAAAATAAAAGAGATAAGAAAGAATATCCAACAACTAGCTACAGTACAATTAAAGAAGTTTTTGAATATTCAACTAATAAATATTCTGACAAAGAATTTATATTAGAAAAATTTGACCCAAAAGGAAAATTTACACCAATTACATATGGGCAATTTGGAAAAGATGTAGTTGGATTTGGAACAGCTCTAAAAAGAATATTAAAATTAGAAAATAAACCAAGAATTTTAATATTAAGTGAAACTACATATGCTTGGTATGTATCATATGCTACACTTCTTTGCTCAGATGCAATAGCAATTCCAACAGACAAGGAATTACCAAATAATGAATTGGAAAACATAGTAAAAAGGTCAAAAGCAGATGCTATTATTTATTCAGAAAAAAAGGCTGATTCTGTAAAGAAAATAATGGAAAATGTGCCAGAAGTAAAATATTTTATAAAAATGTATTCAGAAAATAAAATAGAAGAAAAAAATGTTGGAATGAAATATTTAATAGAAGAGGGAAACAAACTAGTTGAAAATGGCGATGAATATTTTTCAAATGTAGTAATAGAACCAGATGAATTTAAAGTACTATTATTTACATCTGGAACAACTTCAAGTGCAAAAGGTGTTATGCTTTCTAGCCGTAATTTAGCAGAAAATATTAATGCTGTTTTTGCTTATGTAAAGCTAACTCCAGAAGATAGATTCTTTTCAGTGTTACCATTACATCATACTTACGAATCTTCTATTGGATTTTTGGTACCAATGGCTTGTGGAGCTTCAATAGCAGTATGCCAAGGACTAAAACATATTGTACCAGATTTAAAAGAAACAAATCCAACAGCATTATTAGCAGTGCCACTTTTAATTGAAAACTTATACCGTAAAATAAATGCTAATATCAAAAAAAGCAAGAAAGATGGACTAGTAAATTCAATGATTCACGTAACAAATGCTTTAAAAGTAGTAGGAGTAGACATTAAACGTAAAGTGTTTGCGGAAATATATGAAAATTTAGGTGGAAATTTAAAATTTGTTGTTTCTGCAGCAGCTCCAATTGATGCAAAAGTAGGAAAGTGGTTAGAAGATATAGGAATTATATTTTTACAAGGTTATGGCTTAACAGAAACAGCACCAATTTCTGCATTAACACCAGAATTTCAACCAAAAGTAGGTTCAGCAGGAAAAGCTATTGCTAAAGCAGAACTAAAAATAGATTCACCAAATGAAAATGGCGAAGGAGAAGTATTAATTAAAACACCTACTTTAATGCTTGGATATTATGAAGATGAAAAAGCAACCAATGAAGCAATAGAGATAATAGATGGAGAAAGATGGTTCCATTCAGGTGATATTGGTTACTTAGATAAAGACGGATTTTTATATATTACTGGTAGAAGCAAAAACGTAATTGTTACACAAAATGGTAAAAATATTTATCCTGAAGAAATAGAACTTTTACTATCACAGGTTTCTGAAATTAAAGAATGTATGGTATATGGAAAAGAAGATTTAGAAGATAAAACTAACAAAGAACTTATAATTTCTGTAAAAGTTATACCAAACACAGAAAAATTGGAAGAAGAATATGGAAAAGACTTGACAGAAGAACAAATAAAAGATATTATTTGGACAAAAATTAAAGAAGTAAATAAAAAATTAACATCATATAAAGCTATTAAGAATTTGGAAATTAAACATGATGAATTTGAAAAAACTACAACAATGAAAATTAAGCGTTATGCAGAGATTAATAAAAACAAATAAAAGGTCATAAGACATTTTTTAACAAAAAAATATAAATTGTTACAAAATGTCCTTGACTTTGTAAAAATGTTGTAATAAAATCGTAACAGAAATGTAAAAATAAAAACTGTAAATCCTATTGTAGTTTTAAAAAAAAGGATATATAATATAAAACGTAAGAGGAACGAACATAGGACAAAGGAGGGAAGGTTTACGATGTCTAGATCTGGCATAGTAAACGTGAGAATGGTTATCACGGAAGAAAAAATATTATCAAATATGGATAAAGTACAAAAATTAATAAATCCTAATAGTAAAAAGCAAATTGTTCAATTAGAAGAAGATGCTTACTTTAAGGATTTAATAGAATCTATAAAAACATATTTAATTGAATACCCAAAAAAGAAAAACTTTCCAATAAGCGTATATAAAGCTGCTTATGGATTGGTAGAATATGCAACAAATCAATTTGAAGAAAATACAAAAAAAATAGAAGAATTAATTCGTCAAAGAGAAAAAAATATTAGTTTAGCAGGTAAATTAAGAGATGTGCTAGAAATAGTTGAAAACAAGGAAGAAAATTGGAAACAATCAATAAAAGAAATTTCAACAGAATTTCCAGAAGACATAATTGATACACTAAGTTTAATAGGTAGAACAAAATCTCATAAATCTCAAAATTATCAAGATGCTGTTAAATTAATTAATGCAAGAATTGCCAATTTAGAAGCTAACTTACATATTGAAATTGATATGGAAAGAATAGAAGATAGATCAAAAGCCTTAAGTTATATTGGCATTGAAATTGCAGATGCATTAAAATTAATACCAACACCACAAGAGGACAAACAAGACGTACAACAAATAGAAGAAATAACTCCAGAAGACAAAACATACTTTGAACAAACAAGAGTAGAAGTAAAACCTTCATTATGGCAAAGAATTAAAAATAGCAAAATTGCTAGAGCAATTAGCTATGCATTCAAAATTAAGGTTGTACTTCAGGTTCCAGCACTTCCAGAAGGAAGAGGAGAGAATAATTAAGACTATAAAGACATGTTTAAAAGTGGTTGGAGAAAAATCTAACCACTTTTAAAATAAAAAAAATATAAAAACTTAATTAAATACTTGACAAAATCAAAAAAATGTCTTATACTTAATTCTGCATTAGAAATGCGCCATTAGCTCAGTTGGTCAGAGCAACCGGCTCATAACCGGTTGGTCCAAGGTTCGAAT
>JBJFEZ010000049.1:0-31983 GCA_051891195.1 Clostridia bacterium | reverse complement strand
AAGTTTATGCTTTGCTTTATAAATCTTAATTGCTCTTGCAAATAAAATTCATCTTCGAATAGTGCATAATGCACACAAGCACGAACAAATATAAAAATCAATGATGTTAATGTATCACTAGGAATTTTTATCTTCTCTGATAGTTGCTTTGCATATTCAGTATATCTTTTATTTACTCCCTCAAAGAATTTCTTTCCGTATTCTCTGTATTTTGGGTGTGTATATACTTGATACATTAGCCTATATTTTTTTCCGTGTTCTTCTGCTGTCCAATATGGTGTTTCGTTAATGAATTTTTCTAAATCACTAACATTTTTAGGTGCTCTTCCCATAAACTCATCTTCTACTTTACTCATACAATATTCAGTTGATTGAATGATTAAATCATCTAAATCTTTAAAGTATAAATATAAAGTAGAAGGATTACAACCACAAGATTTTCCAAGTGTTCTTATACCTGTACTACTCAAACCATTTTCAGCAAAACATTCATAGCACTTTTTCATAAGTTCTTCTTTTCTTGCCTCGTGTGCTTCTTCGTTAAATACTAACACTTTCTCTCCTTTCATCTTTTATATAATCGTTTGTTTATATAATAGCACAAAGATTAGTAATTTGCAATACTTTCAATATAATAAATTTTCCCGACAAATTACTAATTCTTGTTACGATTATATAACAAAGGACAGGTAATTTCAACTAATTATCTGCCTTACAATTTGTAATTTATTTAACTGGTGTTTCAATTTTATAAAAACGGCTTGAAATTGATTTTGGTGTGTCTATAAATTGTAAGTTGTCGCACTAATTACAATTTTATATTTTTTAATCTCAAAGCATTTAATATAACAGTAATACTGCTAAACACCATTGCTATACTTGCTATCATTGGATTTATCGAAATTCCAATAGGATTTAATACTCCAATAGCAATAGGAATCATCAAAACATTATAGAAAAATGCCCAAAATAAATTTTGCTTAATGTTTCTAATTGTTTTTTTACTAATTTTAATTAAGTTTATAATACTTGCTAAATCATTTTTTATTAGTATTACATCTGATGAATCTATTGCAATATCAGTTCCACTATCTACACTTATTCCTATATCTGAACTTGCTAACGCTGGACTATCATTAATTCCATCTCCACACATTATTACATATCTATTTTCTTGTTTTAGTTCTTTTATTATTTTGGCTTTTTCTGATGGTAGTACATTTGAAATTACTTTTGTTATTCCTATATCTTCAGCAATTTTCTCGGCAGTTTCGTTATTATCTCCTGTTAGCATAATAGTTTGTATTTTATTCTTATTTAAAATGGCAATTACATCTTTTGCATTTTCCCTTACAATATCATTTACTCCAATAAGGGCGATTATTTCTTTGTCTTTTACTACATATACAATGCTATTTCCTTTTTCAGTTAGTTTTTTTTCTTCTTTTAAATATTTATTTTCTATTTCATATTTTGCTAGTATTTTTGAACTTCCCAAAATAATTTCTTTATTTTCTATTTTGCCTACAATTCCCAAACCTGCTACATTTTCAAATTCTTCTACTTCTAATATTTGCATTTTATTATCTTCTATATAATCTGTAAATGCTTTTCCGATTGGATGTGTTGATTTACTTTCTATACTTCCTACTAATTGCAATAATTTTTTATCATCCATATTGCTATAATTTAATATTTCAGCAATTTTTAACTTTCCATAAGTCAATGTTCCTGTTTTATCAAATACGATTGTATTTGCTTTTTGTGCATTTTCTAATATTTCACTTTTCTTTACTAATATTCCATTACTTGCACATAAACCTTCACTTACAACAATAGCAAGTGGAGTTGCAAGTCCCAAACTGCAAGGACAAGCTACAACCAATACTGTAACAAATGTAGATAATGCTACACTAAAACTTTGACCAATGGCTAAATACACTATGAATGTCATAATTGCTATAACTATAACTGTTGGTACAAAATAACCTGAAACTGTATCTGCAATTTTGGCAATTGGTGCTTTTGTATTGCTAGCTTCTATTACTAATCTTACAATTTCTGAAATTGTTGACTCTTTTCCAATTCTTTCTGCTTTATATTCTAAATATCCATCATAATTTATACTTCCTGCAATTACTTTATCTCCTTTTTCTTTAGCAACTGGCTTACTTTCTCCTGTAATAAAGGATTCATCTAAATGAGCTTTTCCTAAAACAATTTCTCCATCTACTGCAATTTTTTCTCCAGGTTTTGATACTACAATATCTCCTTTGTTAATTTCATCTAATGTAACTTGTCTTTCTATTTCATCTACCTTTATGATTGCTTTATTTGGTGTAATTTTAACTAATTTTTGTATTGCTTCTTTTGTTTTATCTTTACTAATTCCATCAATATATCTTCCTAGTTTTATAAAATAAATAACAATCGCTGCTGATTCAAAATATAAGTTCATAGCATAGCTGTGATTTCCTTTTATAATCATATACATACTATATAGACTATATAAAAAACTACTAATCACACCAATACCAACTAATGTATCCATATTAGGTGTTTTGTGAATCAAGTTTTTATATCCATTTTTTAATATGTCATATCCATACACCATAAAGGCTATTGTTAATAGTAATAAACATACTGTATAACCTATTGGATTTATATGTGGATCAAGTATTTCCAGTGCTGGTAAATTAATCATGTGTCCCATTGAAATATACATTAAAATAATTGCTAGTATTGAAAAAATAATAAATTTTATTTTCTCTTTTTTACTTTTATCCTCTATTTTTATTTCTTTAAATTCGCCTAAACTTTTAAATCCTGCCTGTTTTATAAATTCTTCTATTTTTTCTATATTTAATAATTTTTCATCATATTCTATAATAGCATTTGCCATAACTAAATTAACTACTGCTTTTGAAATGCCATTTTGCTTGTTTAAATATTTTTCAAGCCCATTAGAACAGGCACTACAAGTCATTCCATCAATAGATAAATTAATTTTTTTCATAATTAATCTTCCTTTACTTCAAATCCTAAATCTTCTATTTTTTCTTTCATCACATTTTCTTCTACTTCATATTTTGAAATAATTGTAACTGTTCCATTTGTATGATTTGCAACTACTTTTTCTACTCCTTCTAATGTTTTTAGGGCGTTTTGCACTCTATTTTCACATCCATTACAAACCATTCCCTCTACTTTAATTATTGTTTCTTTTATATTTTATCTTCCTTTCTTTTTTATATTATTGTTCTAATCTATGAAAATAGACTATTCTTAAAATAGCCTATTCCCCCTACCCTATCTAATTTTTCTCTTTTAATTAGTTACTTGGTATAAATGTTCCTTCATCATTCCAGGTTCCTGTAACTTTAGTAAATTCTGGGTGTGTTGGGCAGCTATGAAACATACTTTCAAAATTAGTTACATTTGCAATATTCCAATTATTGATTTCCGAAGCATCAGTCAATGTATTGCATCCGAAAAAATAGATAACTCATATTGGTTACTTTACCCACATCCCAATTTGATAATGCTGACAAATTCTTTATTTTGCATGCTGGTGCATCATAGCCCCCACTAAACATATAACTTATGTTAGTAACATTAGATGTATCCCAATTAGACAAAGGTTCAATATTTTCTAATTTTTTACATCCAGCAAACATACTTGACATATCAGTAACATTGGAAGTATTCCAGTTTTTTAAACCGCTAATATCTGCTAAGTTATTTTCAAAAATTGCTGAACTGAACATTGCGCTCATATTTTTAACATTAGCAGTATTCCAATTAGCTAAAGCATCAACATTTGTAAAACCAGTGTGATTTCCAAAAGTAAAGAACATCATTGACATATTAGACGTAAAATCTGTTCGTATAGTTTTTAACCCATCTAGATTAGATAAGTATGATAAACCACCAAACATAGCTGAACTATCTGTATTTAAATATACATTGTTACTTTCGCACCACCAATATAAAGTTCCTGTTTTAACATTTTTTTCTGTACCAGAAACATTTCGTATTTCTTCAGTTCCACTTTCTTCAAACCACATATATATTGGGCAAAATTCAATATTTCTATTTCCTTCAAGCCACATATACATTGGATAAAATTCAGGTTCTTCTTTAATTGCATTAAAAAGCTCATCTGGATCTTCATCATATAGTGTATACAAATCTGTCCAAGATACTATGTTCTTTTCTGTCATCTCTGATAATTCTGGGGTACCATTATATCTTTTAATTTCATCTATTGATAAATTAAAAAATAAATCATCTGTTATTTTGATACTTCCATCTGGCGCTAATTCCTGAATTTTTGAAATAATACTTAAACCTGTATCAAATATTGCTATTGTAGATTTATCAACTTCTACTTTTTTTGCTTCTCCATTTTGCACGTTAAAATTGTGTGATGTTTCATTAAATAATACATTTAAGGTTTCATCAGCATTATAAGTTACTGATGTTTTTCCCTTTCCTACAGAGAGATTTAATTCATCTTGTAACTCTTGCCCCGTAACAGAACCTCCCATTTTTTTCATTGAAGCATAAATATAAGCAAGTTCTACTTTTTCTTTTTCTTCTCCAATCATTGTTCTTTCTTCTGCATTTTTTGATTGGGCTATTAAACCATTTTCTCCTATTAGAGCTATTACGCTTATTCCTGCTAATATTAGTAAAACAATTATTGTAATTACTAATGCAATTAGTGTTATTCCTTTATTTTTATTCATTTTTTCAACTCCTTTATTTTTTTATATAGGAAAAATCGGCTTTTATATTGACTATAAATAAAATTTTTTCCGTCTATTTCACTTTTCTTTATATATTACTCTTAAGTGTCTAATTCCATCTTTTATAGGTCTTAAATGTGGCTTTTTAGTACGTTTATCTTTATAGAAAAAAATAGGTATTTCCACAATTTTAAGTTTTTGTTTAATAGCTTTTATTAGCATTTCACTTGCAAATTCCATTCCTTCTGCTTGACAATTTAGCATCATTAAGGCTTGTTTTTTACCACCTCTTAATCCACAATTAACATCTTTTATTTTAGTATGGAATCTTCTTTTAATAAGATTTGATATCATTGGAGTTCCTACGTATTTATGTAAAAAAGGCATAGCTCCTTTTTCCATTTTCTTTCCATAGCGATTACCAATAACAATATCATAACCTTCTTCTAGTTTTTGAACAAACTCTTCAATTTCTAAGAAATTATAACTATCATCTGCATCTCCCATAATGATATACTTTCCTTTTGCCTCTTTAATACCTTCTCTTAGAGCATTTCCATAGCCTTTATTAAAAACGTCTATTACCCTTGCTCCCATATGTTCTGATATCTGCTTAGTTTTATCTGTACTTCCATTATTAACAACTAGTATTTCTGCTTCTATTTGCATTTTTTTTATAATTTTCTGTGATTTTTTTATTACAATTTCTATTGTATCTTCTTCATTTAAAGCTGGTATCAATATCGTTAAATACATTTTTTCCTCATTTCACTTTTAATTACTAATATAATTTCAATTTGCACCTTGACATATTTTTTTAGTCAAAATTATAAAATTTTACATTATTAAATAAATTATCATACAATTGATTTAAAGGTTCAACTAAATTATCTTTATTATTAGCAAAAAAGAATTCAGTTTGTCCATTTTCTGCACTCATATAAAGTGAGCTTGGAAATCCTCCTAATTTTATATTTGGATAAATAAACATTATTGCTTCCATAGGTATTGTTCCCGGCAAAGTCTTTATATTCTTACTATCTAAAAATGCCTGTTGGCTTTCATCTGGCAAAGCTGATGGATGTGGCTTATACAATATTGTATATTTCTTGCTATAATCATTATAAACTTTATTTATAAGGTCTTCAAATTTTTCTTTATTTAATTCTCCATAGTATGGTTTTGTTCCTGTTATAACTAAATAAGTTGCATTTTCTTCAGTAAAATAATTTTTATCTAAAGTTTTTTTGTTGAGTTTAATATTGCTGAAAAAGATTTCTTTTTTATCTTGTATTAATTCAGAATATTCTTTTTTTAAGTCCATTTGTATTAAATTTGCATTTTCCATCTCTTTTGCTACTTTTTCATCTTTAAAATCTATCATTTGTGGATATTGTAATAAGTATCTAACATTATCTCTTAAAGTTGAAATTAACATATAATCATAATTATAATTTTCTCCATCATCCATTACTAAATAACTTCCAGGGAAATCATTATATTCTAATTGGTTACTTCTTATTTTATTTAATATATCATTATATGCTGCTTTTTCAGTAAGAAAAACTTCATAACAATTCTCACCACGAATTTTATATTCTCTATGTGCAGAAAATCCAGTTGTATTATAATTTGTCACATAACTTAATGTTCCATCTGAACAGAGAGTATATGTATATCTATTATCTCCTATTCCAATCTTTCCAAATAATTCCATATCCAAATAGAATCTATATTCATCAACATATAAATTAAAATAAGCATCTTCATCTTCTTGTATAACATTTTTTATATATTCTTCTATTTCTGGAATTATTTTTCTTTTAAATTCATATTCATCTTTATTACCTACATATTCTGAAATAGTTAGATTTTTCATGCTATTTTTTATATTCTCAAAATCTAGTGAATTCGTGCTTTGAGTCCAAAAAAATCCTTTTAGATTATTTTTTTGAGACATATCTAATATAGCTGAAAAAGTTGGCAATGTTGTTGAAATTATATAAATATTATACTCATGATTTTCATTTTTTTGTATGTCTTTTATACTAACTTTTGATATTTCTTTTTTAAAGTTTTTACTTACCTCTACCTCATATTCTCCAACTTCATAAAATCTTTGTCCATTTTCATATTCTACTCCATTTACTTTAATTTTCTGATTCTCATATTGCTTTTGTATTGTAAAGGCCATTTTATTTTCTTTATAATTTGTTATTTCATTTTTATAACAATCCAGTATTTTTATATCAGATAATTCTTCAACTTTTTCAGGTTTAGCATATATATACACACCTAATGCTAATACCAATACAATTATTAATAGCAAAGCTACAATTATCTTTTTTTTCATTTTTCTTTTTCTCCCTTTATTTTAATATCTTTTTTTAAAAAACGCCAAATTTTTTTAATTTTTTGCTTGTCTATTAATTCTAAAATTATACACAAAATTCCTATTATAGTTACCATTTGAGCTCTAAATGTAAAAAAGTAATGTTTATATGAATGATTAGAAAGAAGTATATATCGTAAATATGGAATTATTGATATTACCACTAAAACTTTAATATACCAGTTTCTTTTTATTTTTTTCTTATCTATTAAATATACCAATAATATTATTATAACTATTATTGGAATAACAAATTCCCATTTTCTTTTTACTATATTTATAGGAAATAAAGCATATATGTTTTTAGTAATTGCTCCTAAATACATATTTAATGTAGATACATTTTGTATATCCCCATTAATTCTTATAAACATTTTTGTTTTTATTGTCTCTAATAAACTACTATCAAGCATAATTGCAGACAATATCCATTTTGAAATCCACATAGCAGAATATCCTACTAACCAAATAGCTATAGCTCTTAGTATAAATTTTGAACATTCTTTTAATTTTTCTATTCTATTTTCTTTATGTCTAATTAAAATTACCAAAATTAATGGTATTGTAAGTGTTAATGTTTCTGTTGACAAAAAATCAAAATAACATGTTAAAATTCCTACAATAAAAAACATATAATATAATACTTCATTTCCATTTTTTTCTTTTTTGATAGCTATTATTGAAGTTATTAGCATAATTATAATTGTCCAAATATATTCCAAACAAAATGGGGTTATAAAAATATTTATCATTATTGTTGATATAGCAGTTATTACAGCTATGCTTTTTGATTTCTTAAATATATTATATATAAACAATATATATATAATTATTAATAGAACAGCTAATATTATATATATTTGCTGAATATTAAAAAAAATCAGTAATGGTCTTATAATAGCTGTAGACCCATGCCAATATCTTGCATATTCTGTATTTCCTTCTTCATTATTTTTTACAGCATTTACAAAATCTGTATTAGAGTCAATCTCTAAAGTTTGGTAGAATTTACTTTCTATAACTGATTTAAAACAATCGCTTGAGTCTGTGCAAAAAATTATATTTAATATAACCGAATCAGCATAAGTATGCAAATATGTGTATTCCCTTTTATTTTGTACTTTTTCTATTCCAGGCTTCTTTTCTAGATAATTTGCTGATTCTACTATATTTTCTATAATATATTCCTTTTTTATTTTAGCAGATAGCACTAATATTAAAATTAGTGCTATCAATACTATAAGAAAAGTTATAATATATTTTGCAACTTTTTTCATAACTATTAAACCCTTTAGATTTCTATGTTTCCATTATTTGCTGTACCGGCAATTTTATCTAAAATTGTTGATGAACCTGTAAGTTTAATTGGTAGTTTGGTATTATAAAAACATTTTGTATAATTGGTAGGGGTAGCATTTATAACTATGGTTCCTGTTAGTTTTGTACAATCAGAAAATGTATAGCCCATAGATGTTACAGAACTTGGTATTTCTGGAGCTGTAACTAAACTTGTACAACTATTAAATGTTCCCCACATATATGTTACAGAGCTTGGTATATCTGGAGCTATAACTAAACTTGTACAACCATAAAATGTATTGCCCATAGATGTTACAGAACTTGGTATTTCTGGAGCTGTAACTAAACTTGTACAACCATAAAATGTATAGTCCATAGATGTTACAGAACTTGGTATTTCTGGAGCTGTAACTAAACTTGTACAACCAGAAAATGTAGAGCCCATAGATGTTACAGAACTTGGTATTTCTGGTGCTGTAACTAAACTTGTACAACCATTAAAAGTGGATTGCATATCTGTTACAGAACTTGGTATTTCTGGTGCTGTAACTAAACTTGTACAACTAGAAAATGTATAGTTCATAGATGTTACAGAACTTGGTATTTCTGGTGCAGTAATTAAACTTTTACAACCATAAAAAGTGTGTTGCATGGATGTTACAAAATAAACTTCATCTTCATCATATTTATATATACATTGAGGTACTGTTCCTTGTATTTTTCCATCTTCTGTTATATTAGAATTGTCATATCCATTTTTTATTCCTGATCCTGTTCCTTCATATAAACCGATTCCTGTTCCAGAATTAATAATTTGGTACTCCCATAAATCCAAATTAACAACTTGTCCATTTGTCCCTATTCCTACGTCTTTATTTGTATTTGATTGACCTTTACTTATTGCCTGACTTAAATATACTGCTCTTTTTTCTTCATTTTCCAAATTAGATAATATTATATCCCAATTGATTGAAGGGCTTGTATAACCATTTGATATATTGCCAACTTCTACAATTTCACTACTTATTGTATAGTAAACAATTTTATAGCTTTTACTTTCTGCTTCTGCTATTTGTATACTCTGTGTTGTTGCAAGTTTTGCAATTTCTGTTACTTCTTCTAATTTGTATACATCACTTGTTCCTGTTCCATTTCCTGTTGATAATCTTGTTCCTACTAGCTTAACAACATTTATTATATTATTTGAATCTATTATTTGTTGTTCTTGTAGATATTCAATTAAAGTTTTGTCATGGTTTTCTGTTAATTTAGACATATTGTATTCTGTAACCTTTGATTGCATAAGTTCCTTTACTGTTGAATACTCTGTATTTACTTTAGCGCTTGACGCTCGGTTTACAAGCCCATTTTCTCCTATTAGAGCTATTACGCTTATTCCTGCTAATATTAGTAAAACAATTATCGTTATTACTAAAGCAATTAGAGTTATACCTGCATTTCCTTTTTTAAATTTAAATTCTTCTGTTTTTTTCTGATTTTTCATTTAAAAATCCTCCTCTTTCTTCCATTATTATGGATTCCTTTGTATTTTTTATACTATTTTTTGACCTTCATTTGTATGATATATATGATAAATTATATTAAAATCAGCTCAAAATACAGCTAGTAATAATATACCATTACTGTTTATTTTTTTCAACAATTTTTTATAAAAATATATTTATATTAATTTTTATATTAAATATCTTATAAATTAATTTAATTGTATTGTATTGTAAAGTATTATATTATAAAATATATTTTAGCAAATGCAAAAATTTATAATATATAGAATATATTTACTCTCTTCCATATGTTTGAAGAAAAATAAATTTTTAGAATATAAAAAGGAGAAAATTAAATATTATGCTAGATTTAAAAGATAATCCTCCATTTCTAAATTCATTTTTAGAATATTTAACAGCTATATTAAATAAATCACAAAATACTGTAAAAGAATATAATTATGACTTAAGCCACTTTTTAAAGTTTATTATGTACCACTTTCACTTGTCCAATGAAGAAAATATTAAAGATATTGATATTAGCCATATGACATTAGATACAGTTAAAAAAATTCAATTAAATGACATTCATGCTTTTTTATTTTATCTAACTAATACTTATAATAGTAAGCCTGCTACAAGAGCTAGAAAGGTAGCTAGTATTCGTGTGTTCTTTAAATATTTAACTAAAAATAAAGAAATGGGGTTAACTGTTGACCCTACTATTGGTCTTGAAACACCAAAACTAGAAAAAAGGCTACCTAAATATTTATCGTTAGAAAATAGTCAAAAGCTTTTACAAGTAACTAAAAATGAAGCTGGTGAGTATAAAGAAAGAGATTATGCTATTATTACACTTTTCTTAAATTGTGGTATGCGTTTGTCTGAACTAGTAGGAATTAATATGAAAGATATTGATTTTAGTGAAAACAAACTAACAGTAATTGGTAAAGGAAATAAAGAACGTACCATATATTTAAATAAAGCTTGTGTTACAGCAATAGAAGATTACTTAAAGGTTCGCCCTCACGAAGGAGTTAAATATGATTCTCGTGATGCGTTATTTTTAAGTAAACGTAAGGAACGTATTAGTAACCGTATGGTACAAGAAATAGTAAAAAGAGAACTTGCTCAAGCTGGACTTGATATAGACAAATATTCTGTGCACAAATTAAGACATACTGCAGCAACTTTAATGTACCAATATGGAAATGTAGATATTAGAGCTTTGCAGGTACTTTTAGGTCATCAAAACATATCTACAACTCAAATTTATACTCATGTAGAAGATGAACAAGTAAGAAATGCAGTAGAAAGTAACCCTTTAGGAAATTTAAAATAGTTATTATAAAAAGGTCATTCAAATGAATGACCTTTTTTAACTTTCAATAATTATTTACTTACAATTTCTGCTGTATCTCTGGCTATCATTAATTCTTCGTTTGTTGGAACAACAAAAACTTTTACTTTAGAGTCAGGTGTTGATATTTCAACTTCTTTTCCTCTACAATTATTTTTTTCTTCATCTATTTTTACACCTAAGAATGAAAGAGAATCACAAATTTGTTTTCTTACATCAATACCATTTTCTCCTACTCCACCTGCAAATGTAATAACATCAATTCCATTCATTTGTGCAGCATATTTTCCTATACATCCTATTGTTTGATATACGAAAGTATCTATAGCAAGTTTTGCTCTCTCATTTCCTTCTGCCATAGCCTTTTCTATATCTCTATCATCAAAACTAATTCCTGAAACTCCTAGTTTTCCTGATTTTTTATTTAAAACATTATCCATTTCATCTGGAGATAAATTTTCGTTTTTCATTAAGAATGTTACTATTGAAGGATCAATATCTCCTGATCTTGAACCCATTGGGATTCCTGCTAAAGGTGTTAATCCCATTGAAGTGTCAACTGATTTGCCACCATCAACAGCACATAAGCTTGCTCCTTGACCTAAGTGACAAGTAACAATTTTTAAGTCTTCTACTGGTTTATTCATAATTTCGGCTACTCTTTTTGAAACAAATCTATGAGAAGTTCCGTGAAAACCATATTTTCTTATTCCATATTTTTCATAATATTCATATGGGATAGCATATATATATGCTTTTTTAGGTAATGTTTGGTGGAAAGCTGTATCAAATACACCTACCATTGGAACATTTGGCAATACTTTTTTACAAGCTTCAATACCTGTAATTCCTGCTGGGTTATGTAATGGTGCTAAAGGAATACATTCTCTCATTGCACTCATAACATCTTCATCAATTAATACTGATGAACTAAATTTTTCACCACCGTGAACAACTCTGTGTCCTACAGCTCCTATTTCTTCTAGACTATTTATTACTCCATATTCAGGATGTGTTAATTGTTTTAACACTAATTTAATACCTTCTTCGTGGTCTTTTATAACTTCTTCTACTCTGTGCTTTTCACCATTTACAGTATGTGTTAAGAAAGAATCTGGCAATCCTATTTTTTCTAAATATCCTTTTGCCATTAAACTTTCATCCTCCATATTAATTAATTGATACTTAATTGAAGAACTTCCACAATTTACTACTAAAATTTTCATAATTTTATCTTCCTTTCTAATTTTAATTTTATAAAGAGCTTTACACTCTTGTATGGTTATATTTTTAGCCTTGTGCTTGAACACAAGTAATTGCTACTACTCCTACTATATCAGCACTACTACAGCCTCTAGATAAGTCATTTACTGGTTTACTAATGCCTTGGCAAAGTGGTCCATAAGCTTCTGCTTTAGCTAATCTTTGAACTAATTTATATCCAATATTTCCTGCATTTAAGTCTGGGAATATTAAAGTATTTGCTTTTCCTTCTAGCGGACTATTTGGAGCTTTAGATTTTGCAACTTCTGGAACAATAGCTGCATCTAGTTGTAATTCTCCGTCACAAATTAAATTTGGTTCTTTTTCTTTTAATAGTTTAGTTGCACTTATTACCTTTTCTGTTAGTTCAGATTTAGCGCTTCCACAAGTTGAATAAGAAAGCATTGCAACTTTTGGTTCTTTACCAGTTAATTGTTTAAAGCTTTTACTTGAAGAAATTGCTATCTCTGATAATTCTTCATCTGATGGATTTTCAACTAAACCACTATCTCCAAAAATAAAAAATCCGTTTTCTCCATATTCACAATTAGGAACCACCATTGCAAAAAATGCTGAAACTAGCTTTGTTCCTGGTGCTGTTTTTAAAATTTGAAGTGCTGGTCTTAATGTATTAGCTGTTGAGTGACAAGCTCCAGATACCAAACCATCTGCGTCTTCACATTTTAACATCATCATTCCAAAATATATAGGTTCTAACAATGTTTGTCTTGCTTGTTCTATTGTCATTCCTTTTGCTTTTCTTAACTCATAAAATTTGTTTGAATATTCTTCATATTTATCAGATGTTTGTGGGTTTATTATTTTTGCTTCTTTAATATTAATATTGTTTTTATTTGCGTTTTCTTTTATTTCTTCTTCATTTCCAATTAAAATTATTTTAGCAAATTCCTCTTTTATTACTTGTTCTGCTGCTTTTAATACTCTAATATCTTCACTTTCTGGAAGTATTATAGTTTTTATATCATTTTTTGCTTTTTCTTTTATTCCTTCTATAAATGTCAATTATTGTTCCTCCTATTACTTTTTAAAATATGTTAATATTATATAAAGAAAATCTCAAAAATTCAAGTGTTTTTATTAATTAATATTGATAATAAAAACATATTTGTTACAATTCACAGTCTACTAGTATAAAAGCCTATAAATATGTTAGTTTAGAGCATACAACTGGTTCGAAGAATGACGAGTTAGAAATAGTTAGCCAATTTTACACTGTAATAGAACTGCGTAAAATTGGCTTACTATTTCTTACGTAGGAATGTTATGCGAATAAACTAACATATTTATAGGCTTTACAATATGTAAATAGACTGTAAATAGTTTGAACAAGTTAAAATAATAAAAAAATACGTCCAAATAATATTGAACGTATTTTTTTATTATTTTGCATAATCAATAACTCTTGTTTCTCTAACAACATTAACTTTTATTTGACCAGGATATTCCATTTCATCTTCTACCTTTTTAGCAATATCTCTTGCCATTAATGTCATTTGATCGTCATTAATTTTTTCTGGTTTTACAATAATTCTTATTTCTCTACCAGCTTGAATAGCAAAAGACTTTTCAACTCCTTCAAAGGAATCTGCAATACTTTCTAATTGCTCTAATCTCTTAATATAAGCCTCCAAAGTTTCCCTTCTAGCTCCTGGTCTAGAAGCTGAAATTGCGTCTGCAGCTTGTATTAAAACAGCCTCAATAGTTTTTGGCTCTACATCTCCGTGATGAGCTTGTACGGCATTAATAACATTTTCATTTTCTTTATATTTCTTTAATACTTCAACACCTAGCTCAACGTGAGTTCCTTCCATATCATGGTCTAATGCTTTTCCAATATCGTGTAATAGCCCTGCTCTTCTAGCAAGTTTTGGATCTAATCCTAATTCTTCAGCCATAATTCTAGCTAAATTAGAAACTTCTATAGAATGATTTAAAACATTTTGACCATAGCTTGTTCTGTATTTTAATTTACCAATTAATTTAACTAGGTCTGGATGTAATCCAATAACTCCAGTTTCAATAACTGCTCTTTCTCCCTCTTCTTTGATAACATTTGCTACTTCTTCTTTTGCCTTTTCAACCATCTCTTCAATTTTAGCTGGATGAATTCTTCCATCATCAATTAGTTTTTCAATAGCAATTCTCGCTACTTCTCTTCTTAATGGGTCAAATCCTGAGATAACAACAGCTTCAGGAGTATCATCAATTATTAAATCAATTCCTGTTAATGTTTCTAAAGTTTTTATGTTTCTACCTTCTCTACCAATAATTCTACCTTTCATATCATCATTTGGAAGAGATACTATAGATACTGTAGTTTCAGAAGTATGATCAGCAGCACACTTTTGTATAGCATACCCAATCATTTCTTTAGCACTCTTATCAGCAACTTCTTTTATTTTACTTTCCATATCTCTAATAAGATTTGCTTTTTCTGCTGTTAATTGCTTGTCCATTTCTGATAGCAATATTTTTTTTGCATCTTCTCTTGTTAATCCAGAAATTCTTTGTAATTCATTCATTTGTTTGTTAAAAATTTCTTGTAATTCGCTTTTCTTTGCGTCCAATTCATCGTATTTTCTTTGTAAATCCTTTTCTTTTCTTTCTACAATTTCTTGTTTCTTTTCTAAGTTTTCTTCTTTCTGAATTAATCTTCTTTCTTGATTTTGTACTTCGCCTCTTCTTTCTCTAATCTCTTGATCTAAATCTTTTCTAGCATTCATTATTTCTTCTTTTGCTTTGAAAATTTCTTCTTTTCTTTTATTCTCTGCGTCTATGTTTGCCATTTCGATTATTTTTTTTGCTTGACTTTCTGCACCCTCTATTTTAGATTCAGCAATTTTCTTTCTTATGTACATACCAACTAGAGTAAATATTACTGCTGAGATTAGAAAAACGGCGATAGGAATTATATAATCCATAATTCTACACCTCTTTCTATTTAATTTTCAATGTACTAAATATATATCACTAATTTATATTAAACTTTATTAGAATATATTTTACCTACGTTACTATTTTATATTGATTATTGTAAACTGTCAAGTACTTTATTGGTAAAAATAAGTATTTGGTTATTAAATAGTTACAATTTACTGCCTGCTAGTATATAAAGACTATAAATATGTTGGTTTAGAGCATACAAGTGGTTCGAAGAATGACAAGTTAGAAAGAGTTAGCCAATTTTACACTGTAATAGAACTGCGTAAAATTGGCTTACTATTTCTTACGTAGGAATGTTATGCGAATAAACTAACATATTTATAGTCTTTATAATATGTAAATAGTAACATTATAAGTGCAAATTGAAAAAAGCACATCTTAATGTGCTTTTAAATTTTATTTAAGCTCTTGGGTGTGCTTTTTGATAAACATCTTTTAATGCTGGAGCTTGAAATTGCATATAAACTTGAGTAGATGAAATATCTGAATGTCCTAACATACTTTGTATAGCCTTTAAGTCAGCTCCATTTTGTAGTAAATGTGTAGCAAAAGAATGTCTTAAAACGTGTGGTGTAATATCTTTTGTTATATGAGCTTGTTCTTTATAATATTTAACTATTTTCCAAAAGCCTTGTCTTGTTAATCTTTTACCATTTACGTTTACAAACAACGCTTTTTCATTTTCGCTTTTTATTAAAACTGGACGTGCTTCTTCCACATATTCTTTTAAAGCTTTTAAAGATAAAGAACCTAAAGGAATATTTCTTTGTCTAGAACCATTTCTACAAATAACAAATCCTTCTTCTAAATTTATATCAGTTATATTTAAAGAAATTATTTCTGTTACCCTCATACCTGTAGCATAAGCAAATTCTAACATTGCTTTATCTCTAGTACCTTTTAAGTCAACATCTTTTGGTTGCTCTAATAGTAGTTCTATTTCTTGTGAAGTAAGAACACTAGGTACTCTTTTTTCTACCTTTGGTGATTGAATATCGTCTGTTGGGTCTTGTTTTATTTTTTTATTCTTAACTAAAAATTGATAAAAAGATCTTATAGATGCTAAATTTCTAGAAATTGTTGATGCTTTTTTGCCTATTTCTTTTAAGTATTTAAGATATGTTTTTATATCTTCTTGTTTTATTTTTGAATAATTTAATCCTTTTTTATTTACATATTCTGCAAATTGTAATATATCTCTTCTATATGATTGTAAAGTGTTATCTGATAATTTCTTTTCATTTTGTAAAAATTCCAAAAAAAGTTTAATTTGTTTCTCCATTTTAAGTTTCCCTACCTTTTATATATTTTTAGTAATAATAGATATTTAATCAATTTACGTAAACTGTATATGTTATATCAAATTAATTTAAAATTGTAAATAGATTTTTAATAAAAAGTAATAATTTTTCTAACGTAATTAGAAATATTGTATACACAATAATAGTAAATTATTAGATATATATGCTTCAATAAATGATGTCACAAGTAAAACCGCTAATATTATCAAACAAAATATTGTATGCCTAAATATCTCTATTTTAATATTTTCTTTACGTTTATCTTTCATTATAGATTTATATAATTTAAGTCCACTTACAGCTAATGCTACCAAACAAGGAAGAAAAATTATATTTTGTAATAGCATTGTTGTTGTAAAAAACAAAATTCCTTTTCCTACCGAAAACGTTGTTAGTATAGATGAAATTGTATATCCAAAACAAAATCCTCTTATTACTACTATTCCTATTACTATGGGGACTCCTATTACTGTAGAGCCTACAAGCCACATTAAAAATACTAATATTAAATTATTAATTATAGAATTTTTTAATAATTCTATATTATTTATTGTTGAACCATTTTTTAAGGAATTTGTAAACTTTGTTATATATGTTCTTACTTCTTGATTTTGTGTTTCAGTCATATTATTTACAAATATAACTCCTAATACTATTCCTATCAGTAAAAAAAGAGAAATTATAATATACAGTTTTAAATTGTCTCTTATGTGATTTATAATTAAAGTTGTAATTTTTGAGTTTTTCTTCGGTATCACTCTCATTTTATTCCTCCTAGCAGTATAAAAGCTTTATACATAATGTCTATGCAATAAAATGAGTTTTAGAACATTAAGTTTATATATTATCCTACCGTTATTCTACCATAAGTTCCGCCACCGCCAGATTGAATATTTACCTTTCCTTCTCTAGCTGCCATAATAGTTTTAGCTACTTTTGACCCAACCACAGCCTCTATGTCATCTTCAGATAATTTGTGTAAAATATTCATTTCAGTTTCAAATGTATTTAATAATTTGTCAATAGTTTTACTTCCTAGACCTGGAATAAAAGTTAAAGGAATTTGATAAACATATGGTGGTCTGTTATTTGGGCTTATACTTTTATCTTTATCTTTAATACTCACTATTCTATCCATTACCCCCATTGTAATATTTTTTCCGTGACAATTAGGGCATTCAAAAATAGGAGGTTCTCCTTCAATAGGCTTATCACAATCTTCACAATATGTTCTATGATATTTGCCCAATTTAGGATCTAACCCATAATTTGACAATATTTTTCTACCATCTTCATTTTTTAATGCTTTAATAAATTCTTTAAATGAGATATCTTCTAATAGCAATTTGTTATATTCTCTTGCTATTTTAGGAAGAGAGTGAGCGTCAGAATTTGTTATAAAAGTTCTAGTTTCTAATTCTGAAATTTGGTCTGCTAATTCCGTATCCGAACTTAAGCCTAATTCTATTGCAAATATTTTATTAAATTTCTCTTTAAAAATTCTTTCAAGTCTTCTTGTACAATTACCATAAAAGCTTTTATGTGGTGTAAAAGCATGTGCAGGAATTAATACACCATTATATTTTTCTACTATATCTATAAGTTCATATGCAGAAATTGAAGCTCTTTGAGAACTTAAAGTAATATTATTAATATATTTAGTCATTTCTTTTGAAAATGACTTTATATCTGTCAAACTAGGAAAATAGCATAAATTATGAGCACTTCCTGTTTTTCCTTCATCATTTATTTCTGAAGTTTCAATTTCACTTCCAAGTATAATACAAACCTTATCTTTATATATAATTCCTCCATCTTCTATTTCATAAGCTTCTCCATTTTTTAAAAATTCTTCAATATCTTCAATTACATATGGAGATGCGCAATCAATAATTCCAACAATTTGAATTCCCTTTCTATCTGCACATTCTCGTGCTATGTTGGCAAAATTTAAACTTCTTGCTGCAGTTATTTTTATTGGCTTTCCTTTTTCACTTCTTCCTATATGAACGTGCATATCCGCAAACATTTCTTTCATTACTACTCTCCTCAAAACTAGTTTTAACATTTAAAAAGATTGGCTTTATATCCAATCTTTAATCAATCATCTCACGGTTCATTGCGTCTCTTATATCTTGTCCTGTAACGCTTGATATTTCTTCTTCTTTAGTTTCCATACTCTTGCTATATTCGTGTGACCTTATTGCCTCTTTAGTTTTTCTATATAACGAAGCTACAATTTTTGTTATTTGAATTGTATCATTATCTTCAAATTGCAAACTATTAATTTGATCAGATGCATTTTGCAAAATAGGCTTAATCATACCATTACCTCCTGCATATTATTAACAAATTCTTTAAATATAGGTAAATATCTATTGTTTTTATCTTTTAAATTTCTATATTCTAGTAATACTAAAGCTTCATCTACTTTAAAAGCTATTCTTTCTGGTCTGTCTAATAACATTCCCCCAAAATTATCTATTAATTCTAATACATCACTTTCTTTTTCTCTAGGTAAACTTCCGCTATATCTATTTACTTCTTCACAAATTTTGCAAAAACGTTTTGAAAAACCTAATTGATATAAATATTCTGCCCCTTCTTTAGCATAAGTTTTTACCTTGTTTAAATCTTGTGGATTGCTATTCTTTTTGCAATTACACAATAAGCACGCTGTTATTACTGTATTTTCATCTAGTCCAGTGTCAGAATAATCTAAGAACAATTTAGTTAAAAAGGTTTTAAATATAACAGATTTATCATAAAAAATACCTGTTTTTTGCTGTAAATAGTGCATAATTTCAAGCTTTTTAATCCAATCCTTTTCAGATAAAATGTAATCTGCAAAAGTTTCCATTTAAACTACTCCCCTTTTAGTGGATATTTCTTTTGTTGTAATGTATTAAACAGTTTTCTATTTAATTAGATTATATGTTAAATCAACACATAATTCAATATTGTTACAAAAATGTAAAATAAATGTAAAATAAATGTAATAAAGCGTATAATAAAAAGATAATTTATTGTTGCTAATAAATTATCTTAATTTCTTTTAACATATTTTCTATTTGGCTATTTACATCATTATTGTTTATTATTTTATAGTCACAATTTTTAATATAGAACTCATTGGTTTGCTGAGATTTTATTCTAGCTATGGCTTCTTCTTTACTTATAATGTCTCTTTTGATAATCCTTTCAATTTGTTCATCTATGTTTTCGTTAATTACTGCCACTGTTTTATTACAAATTTGGTTCAAATCTGCTTCAAATAGTAATGGCGCATCTAATGCTATATTATACCCATTTTGGCTTTCTATTTGCTCTTTTATTTCTTTTACTATATATTTAAAAGTACAGTTGTTTAGTTTTTTTCTTTTGGTTTCATCATTATAAATTATATTTGCTATTTTTTTTCTATCTATTTCTCCATTTTTTAGCAATACATTTATCCCAAATTCATTTATAATATCTTTGGTATATTGTGTTCCTTTTTTTGAAAGATTTTTTGCTATATCGTCTGCTGCAATTACTTTAAAATTATATTTTTGTTTTAAAATCTCACATACTGTTGTTTTTCCAGCTCCAGAGCTACCAGTAATTCCTATAACCATTTATTTTTTACTCCTTCTACATCTACGGTAGTAATAATTTTATTTGTGTAGTCTAAGTTTGATAAAGAATCTCTCTCATATCCTAAAGTATATATATTAGTTGCAAAAATATCTTTTTCTAGCATTTCTTTTAAAGTCTTGTTTTTGTTAGTTTCTAAAAATTTTTTTGGAGAAACAACTAAATTTATTTTAGGATTTTTTCTAACTATTTCTGAAAGCAATACTTTTCCTTTTGAGCTATAGCCCAAAACTCTAGTATATGGTGTAATTTTTTTTGAAGTCTCCATCATTTTTTTGTCAATTCCTAGCAATGCATAAATTAGTATTCGTTGTATTCTTGTTTGTGTATATCTTTTAGACTTAACTCTGTTCAATAATTCTAATATGTTATTACAAGAATCTGCAGCTTCTTTTATAACATTTTCTAATCCTTCTGAGACATCAGGCAAATTACTTATTTCTTTTTTTGTCATTTTTCTTAATGTGTATAAAATTTCTTTTTGGAATTTGTATAAATCTATAACATAATGTCCATTTCTAAATTCCTCAGCTAACATTATGTATGAAGAACGTGGCATAACCTTTGCAATATCTTCAAATTTTCTATCTAGTAACATTTTTCTAATAGCTGTAGCACTAGCAAAATCATCTATAATTATTTTGTCATTATATAAAACTTTTTCTCTTTTTATTCCTATTGGTCTTAATGGACTTTTTAGTTTTTTTAAAGCCTTTAAATATTCAATAGCTAAAATATTATTTGAACCACTTAAAACATTTGAATATCTTTTAATGTCATTTAAATACATCATTAAAGCATTTTCTCTTGCTTTTGGGAAAGATACTCCTTTGCTCATTTCGTGATTAAAAAATGACATATATTTTTTTGGCTCTTGGTAAAGTACATTAGCAATATTATTTAAAGTTGCTAAATCGTTAGCTTCAATACCAAATGAAATGTCATCAACTATTCCTAAAGAGTCTAAAATTTTTATAGCACCTTCTGCAAAGTTTTCTGCACTAGAAACGCTATATACCGTTGGCAATTCTATTACTAAATCGGCACCATTTGCTATAGCCATTTTAGCTTTTGTCCATTTATTAACTATTGATGTATTACCTCTTTGAACAAAGTTTCCTGAAATAATACATATAACATAATCTGCATCTGTTTGTTTAATTGATTCTTTAATGTGATAAAAGTGGCCATTATGAAATGGATTATATTCTGCAATAATTCCTAGTACTTTGCTCAAATTTTTCACCCCTTATTTATATATTTTAGTTGACTTAATTTAGTTTATGATATAATATCATAAATGATAGAATTTTACAATGTTTAAAGGAGAAATTATTTATGGACGAAATAACAATATATACAGATGGAGCTTGTAGTGGCAATCCTGGTCCTGGTGGTTGGGGTGCAATATTAATGTTGGGAGCAAACAAGAAAGAAATTTCTGGTGGTCAAAAAGATACTACTAATAATATTATGGAATTAACAGCTGTTATAGAATCTTTAAAATTATTAAAACGTCCTTGTAAAGTTGATTTGTATAGTGATAGTGCTTATGTTGTAAATGCCTTTTTGCAAAATTGGATTAATGGCTGGATAAAAAATGGATGGAAAAATTCTAGTAAAGAAGATGTTAAAAATAAAGAACTTTGGCAAGAATTACTTTCTTTAACTAAAATTCATAACGTTACCTTTCATAAAGTAAAAGGTCATAGTGATAATGAATTTAATAACCGTTGTGACGAACTTGCTAGAAATGCAATAGAAAGTTTAAAGAACTGATAGCTTAATTATCAGTTCTTTTTTAATTATTTATTTTTATTTAAATTTTTTTTAACTTTACCTTTAACTACATCTGCTTTTAGAGTAATTTCTTCTTTTATTTGTTCTGTTTTTCTAATTATTTGTTCTTTACGTTCCTTTAATATTGCTGTTAACTCTGGGAAGGCATCTATTAATCTCTTGTTTAATTTAGATTTATTTTTTAGAAACTCTTTTACTTTTTGTGATATTTCTTCTGTATTGTCTTTTGGATTTTCTTTATCAAATTTCTTTGTAGCCTTTTTAACATTTAATATAATATTAAGTGAAACTATTAAATCTGATACAAATAAAATAGCTAGTCCTATTGCAATAATATTTAATATATTATGTGGCAATTTATTTAAATTGTCTAAAATAAAAGGATTTATAAAGTAAACTAGAGCTAGTCCCAAAAGACCAAAAGGTATGATTGTTTCTAGACATACTCTTCCATTTATATTAAACTTATTTTTACTATAGTCCCACCATCTTGCATTAAATATCTTTTCCATAATATAGCTTGTTAAATATTCTAGAACTCCAGAAATAAGAATTGCCATACTAAATAAAACTACAGGATATTCTCTAAGCTTAGTTAAAGATAATGTTATAAGTAATCCTCCACATCCATATATTGGACAATAAGGACCTATTAAAAAGCCACGGTTTGTAAATTTGTGTTTTTGTACTAATTGTAGAACTACCTCCATTATCCATCCAACTATTGATAAAATTATAAAATATAAAAAATAAATTGATATACTATATTCCATTATAAATCTCCTTTGTTTCAACAAAATTATTGTTTTTTAAAAAATATCTTTAAAATCTATGGACTTTTTTATTTTAATTGTGTATTATTATATCGTACTAAAGAAATTTTTTCAAGGAGGTTTTTATGAATAAAAAATTTATAAAAATAATTGTTGCTCTATTGTTAATATTTAGCTTATATATAAACTTTGCATATGCTACTGATATTAACTTAAATTTACCTGGCACAAGTGATAATAATTCAATACAACAAAACAATGAAAATAATGAAGTGGCAAATTCTGTTAACGAGCCAGATAATATAGACACTTTGCAAAATATTGATTCTAACTTTCAAGACTTAAACAATTCAAATATAGAAATTTTATCTCCTGCAGATATATCTTCTGCTACTGAGTCAGGATTAGGAATTACTAATATTATAAATATTTTATTAATTACCGTAGGAGTTATTTTAATATTACTTGCTATAGCAATTATAATTAGATTAAGAAATTAATTTTTAAAATTAATTTCTTTTTTCTTCCACTATTTATCAGAATATTTTATAAAAAATTATAAATACTAATATTGAGCAAATTTTTTACTCAAAATTTTTAAAAGGAGGTTCTTATCATATGACAAAGAAATTCTTTATGGTTACTGCTCTATTAGTTATTTTTTCACTTTTTACCGTTTCTTATACATTTGCTGCTAATAATAATATGAATAATGCTGTAAATAATGTTAGGAACTTTGTTGGTGGTGCCGAAAATGTAATAGAAGATGCTGGAAAAGGTGCAGTTACTGGAATTAAAAATGGCTTAAATACAATAGACAATGGTGCTAAAAATGTTACTAACACTATGACTAATAATACTAATAATCAACAAAATAATAACTTAGGAGCAAATAACAATACTGGATATACTGCAACAAGAACAGCTACAGGAACAACAGCTACTGGAGGATTATTTACAAATATGTCAAGCAATGTTTTAACTTGGACAATTATGGCTATATTAGCCATAGCTATAATTGCTTTAGTATTATATTATGCAAAGCAAAGTCCTAACGCAACAATTTATCATAGTGATGATGACGATAATAATGAGTAAGTAAGTTTATAACATATGTGTCTATTTTTTTCTTGACACATATGTTATAATATTTTAAGTTACTTTTATAACTAAGTAACAATTTTTATACAAGGAGTATTACATATGTCAAGAAAAATAGTTGCTACAAATCCTACAGCTAAACACAATTATGATATAGTAGATACATTAGAAGCAGGTATTGTTCTTTTTGGAACTGAAATAAAGTCTATTCGCAATGGGAAAGTTAATTTAAAAGATAGTTATGCCAATATAAAAAATGGAGAAGTCTATCTATATAATATGCATATAAGTCCTTATGAACAAGGAAATATTTTTAATAAAGATCCATTAAGAGATAGAAAATTGTTATTAAATAAACGAGAAATTTTTAAAATAGTTGGGCTAATAAAGCAAAAGGGTTACGCTCTTGTTCCTATGAGTTTATATTTTTCTGGCAATTTTGTAAAGGTAGAATTAGGCATAGGAAAAGGTAAGAAATTATACGATAAGCGTGAAGATATTGCAAAAAAAGATGCAGAGCTACGTATTAGAAAAGCTTTTGGAAAAAGTATTTAAGTAAAATGTCTATAATTATTTTTATATTAAAAATAATTATAGACATTTTAAATACTTATGATTTATTGCTTGAACAAAATACATCTTTTATTTTATGTTGTACAGTTTCTTTAATTAGTTCTCTTGCTGGCAACATATATTTTCTAGGATCAAATACTTCTGGCTCTTCTGTAAATACCTTTCTAATTGCACCAGTCATAGCTAAACGCAAATCTGTATCTACATTTATTTTTGACACACCTCTTAAGCTAGCTTCACGTAGCATTTCATCAGGAACTCCTTTAGCTCCTGGTATATTTCCTCCATATTTATTGCACATATCTACTAATTCAGGAATAACTGTAGAAGCTCCATGTAGTACTATTGGAGTATTTGGTAATTTTTCTTTAATTTTTTCTAAAATATCAAATCTTAGTTTGGCTTCTCCTTTAAATTTGTATGCTCCATGACTTGTTCCTATTGCTATAGCTAAAGAATCACATCCTGTTCTTTCTACAAATTCTTTTGCTTGGTCAGGATCTGTGTACATAGCGTCAGAAGCACTTACATTTACTTCATCTTCAATTCCTGCTAATTTTCCAAGCTCTGCTTCAACTACTACACCTTTACTATGAGCATATTCTACAACTTTTTTAGTTAAAGCTATATTTTCTTCAAAATCATATTTTGAACCATCTATCATAACAGATGAAAATCCATTATCTATGCACATTTTGCAAGTTTCAAAATCAGGTCCGTGGTCCAAATGTAAAGCAACAGGAATATCGTGTTCTTCTATTGCTGCCTCTACCATTTTTCTTAAATATCCTATTCTAGCATATTTTATTGCACTTGATGAAGCTTGTAAAATAACTGGTGAATTTTCTTCTGAAGCTGCATCAACAATAGCTTGTATAATTTCCATATTATTAACATTAAAAGCTCCTATTGCAAAATGTTCCTTCATAGATTTTTCAAACATATCTTTAGTTGTTACTAATGGCATAATTTATCCTCCTTAACATTTTTTATTATTATATATTACTTGTTTTTAATATTCAATATTTATTTTTAAAAAGAATAAATAGTGCCTAAATTGTTTTATAATTTCTTTTCATATTTATAGCTACTGCACATAGATTCGTCTGGTTGTTTTGTATCACATCCGATAATTGGTGTTACAACAATTTCTCCTAATTCACACTCTTGAACCTTATTATTGTTGTATTTACAACTTTCAACTGTGCAATTTATTTTTTGATTTTTTTCCATAAAATAGCCTCCTTTAAAATTTTATTAATATTATTATGTCTAATTTTTAAAATTTTATTGTATTTTTTTTATTTTTTATTTTTTAGTTACTTATTTTTTTAGTTTACATATTATAATAATAGGAGGTGAAATTATGGATTATCAAGATTATAATGAGTATATGAGAAGTTTAATCGGCTATCCAAATATGCGTGCATCTATGAATCCTTCTATGTTTGCAAATCCAAATATGGAAATGTATTCTGATGATTTAGAAAGAATGTATCCTGAAGTTTATAGGGTTGTTTATCCTATGGTATGCTTTGCTTGTGACAATATTAGAACACCCGTAACTGAAGAAATGATAGATATGATGACAGATGATATTTATGACAGAGTTGAAGCTGATGGAAGAATTAATATTGATGTTTCGGTTGAAGTTAGAAATGAGTCATCAAATAATGAAAAAATGCAAGAAAATAGACAAAGAAGGCCCCGCCGTCGTAATAGATTTTTAAGAGATTTAATAAGAATATTATTATTAAGAGAGTTATTGCGTAGACGTCATAGATTTCCATTTAGACCATTCTAAATTCATATAGTAAATAAAAATTATGAGGGTATTTGAAGTGAACTGTTACCCTTAAAGTATACACTTCTTTTTTATTAGTGTCTACTTTAAGGGAAAAAGTTCAAAGTGCGCCCTCATATTTTTATTTCTAAATGATATTTTCTTGTTTAATTAATAGATTGTCTAATTAAAACAAATGGTGTTAATTCTCTTGATTGCCCTGAAGGATTATCTTCTATTAGTTTTTCTAGAAATTCATTTGTTTGTTTTACACCATCTGATTTTCCTAAAATCACTCTATCAAAATCATTAGCATCAACAATCATTGCTTTTATTCCTAATCTTTCTTCAATTTCATTGCATACTTCATTTGGTTTTTCAGGTATAAGAATTCCAAAATCTGCATATTCCGGAAACTCTTTGCCATAAAACCCATCTAATCCGGTTACCTCCATTCCTACTATTTTGTAAAATATTCCTTTTTTATGAAATATCTTTCCAATACCTGAACAAATTGCTGCAAATAAGACTTTTAACATTCCACACAAATCAATTGCAAACTGCATTTTATAAGGGCTATTTACTCCAATTCCCGCATCAGTTTTCATAGCAAATTTTGATAAAAATTTAGCAAGCCACCCTACCTTCATATCTTTTTTATATATAACTCTTTTTTGGCATAATGAAATAATTTTTTCACTAATTGATAAAATATCTCCTTCTAAATAATACTTATCTACATACTTTTTAATTAATTCTATGTAATCTTCCCCTATTTGTATATAGTGGGTGTTAATAGCATAGCGTAGGTAAACTTCATTTTCTACTACTATTGTTACACTTTTATTTTTATTTGCTCTTAATTCTTCCATCACATTCCTTTCTCCTCTTTCACTTTCATTGTTAGTATAAAAGATAAAGATTGAAAAATTATTGAAATTCAAAAAATATAATCCCCTATATAAAATTTCTAGTTTTATATAGGTGATTATATTTTTTTATTTACAGTTTATATTATATTGGAATACTCACTTTAAAAATAGTAAACCCATCTTTGCAAGTAACTTCAATATTTCCGTTGTACTTATCTACTGTTGATTTTGCAATAGCAAGTCCAAGACCATACCTTTTTTCCTGTCTACTTCTTGCCTTATCAATACGATAAAATCTTTCAAATATTTTTTTTCTTTCTTCTTCTGGAATTGGCTCTCCCTCATTTTTTACCTGTATAATTATTTCATTTTTTTCTTTTTTGGCTTCTATTTCTACTTCTTTTTTCGCTTCAGTATGCTTTATAGCATTATCAATTAAAGTAGATAAAATGTGTTCTATATCTTCCTTATTTCCATTTAGTATAATGTTTTCTTGTATTTTAGCATTGAACTTAATATTTTTTTCATAAGCTATGCTTTCAAACATAGCAAAAATAATTTGAATTTCTTTAGAAACATCAAATGGCTTAAATTCTTTAATGCTATCTATATTTTCTATTTTAGTAAGTAATAGTAATTCATTTATTAGTTTGTTCATACTTTCTATTTCAGTTTGAATGTAATTAAGCCATTTGCTTTCTCCCACTTTATTTTCTAGCACATCTGCATTTGCTTCAATAACGGCAAGTGGTGTTTTTAATTCATGTGATGCGTCCGAAATAAATTGTTTTTGTTTTTCAAAAGTCTCTTCTACTGGTTTCACAATTAGCATAGATACTTTTTTTGCAATTATATATATAACAATAAAAGATATAATTGATAATAAAACAGAAAGCACGAATATTTCTTTAATATGTGCTATAGCATTTTTATCTTCCATTAAAGTAACATATACTCTTTGTTCTTTTGTTTTTCTTATTTTATAAATATAGTCACCAATAATTCCACTTTCTTTATCTTGTTTACTTACTTTTAGAGCATATTCTATAATTTCTTTATCTTGTGCCGTATTAGAAATTTGAATAACTTGAGAATCTTCAATTACAACATTGTATAATCCTTCTATTTCTATATTTGAATTTATATTTCCTTCACCATTTTGAACAGGTAGCTTTTCATTTGGATTTTTTCTAATTTCTCCTTGTTGAGAAAATCTATTCATCATAGAAACTCTACTATTAATAGTATTTGTATAATTTAAAACAGCAAATAGTATAATAATTCCTATTATGATAATTGTTAAAGATACCATAATTAGGAAAAATATTTTTTGGCTTAGTTTTTTTATCATTTTATACTTCATTCCTTTCTTCTGGCATAAAAAAGATTCTTCTATTATACTTCTAATTTATAACCTATTCCTCTAACTGCTTTTATTTTTACATTTGATTTAATTAATTTTAATTTCTTTCTTAAAAAAGATACATATACTTCCACATTATTGTATTCAGTATCGCTATTATATCCCCAAATTTTATTTGCTAATTGTTCTCTATCTGTAATTTGATTTTTGTTTAATAACAATATTTCTAATAATTCTAATTCCTTTCCGTTAATAGATATTTCATTTCCATTAGCACTCATTTTTCCTGTTCGTAAGTCCAATTTCAAATCATCTAATTCTAAAGCAGTAATATCTTGCATATTGGCGTTTCTTTTTAAAATCACTTTAACTCTAGCTATTAATTCTCTCATGTGAAATGGTTTTGTAATATAGTCATCTGCACCATTTTCTAATCCATTCAATTTATTATATATTTCAGATTTTGCTGTTAACATAATGACAGGAGTTTGAATTTTTTCCTGTCTTAATGTTTTTAATATTTGAAAACCGTCTTTGCCTGGTAACATAACATCTAACAAAATTAAATCATAAATATTAGTTAAAGCTTCATCTTCTCCATCATTACCATCTGTAATAATTGTAACATCAAATTTTTCTTTTTTTAATGTTTCTGCTATTGCATCTGCTAAACTATATTCATCTTCAATAATTAATATTTTCAATAGTTTCACCTTCATTTCTCATTTACTATATTGTCATTTTCATATAAATATAATAGCATAATTTCAAGCAATATTCAATTAGTCCATTTAGTATTTTAATAACTAATCACTCTAAAATATTCTTATACTAAAAATAGGGTGATTTTTTGTCACCCTATTATAATTTATTAATTATTTTTCTCTTATAGGAATTTGAATTTCAGTAAGCCATTCATCTTCGCTTTCTTTATTCCACATACCATCTATATATCTTTCTCTAATTGGTTCTGCTATTTCATATCCGTTTTCTTCAACCCATTTTAAAAGAAAACTATATGATTCTCTTAAATTATCATAAGCTCCTTTATGGTAAATACAAGCTGCTTTAACTGGATTTAACTTTTCAAATTTTATAGTCTCACTTGATACTCCTATTTCTGTTACTGCTTGAGCATATCTTATTTTAATGTCTTTTTCTTTATATTCTCCATCTAAGTAACTAATATAACAATAATCTGGTTCTACACATTTGATATTTGGATTTATACTTTTACATTCTCCTGCAGACTGTAATATAAACCTTACAATTTCACTAAAATCTTTTACTACTCCTTCTTTGTAATACACAACGAAACTTGGTAACTCTTTTAAAATAACTTCCTGTTTCATATTTTTTCCCTCCAATAAATTATTTATTTGAAGTAATTGACTATTAGATAGAGATATCTCAGTTTCTAATTCTTGCTTTCTTAGCCTTAAAATTTGTTCCAAATCACCACCATTTAAAAAACTTTTAATATTATTAATGGATAACCCTATTTGTCTTAAGGAAACAATTTTAGCCAATTCCGGAAGTTGGCTAGTTTCATAAAAACGATACCCTGTTTCTCTATCTACAAATGCTGGAATTAAAAGTCCCTCTTTTTCATAATAGCGAAGTGTTTTTATAGTTGTTTTTGATAGTTCTGAAAATTCTCCAATTTTATACATAGTCTTTACTCCTTTTTTATAATTTATCTTATCCTCTAAGGGGAGAGTCAATAGCTTTTATAAAATTTTTCAATTAATTTTAAAAAGTTTTGCTTTAATATTTATCCTTTTAAATTGTATTTATACAAGTTCTTTTTTATTATAATGAATAATTGTTAAAATTATAAATACTGCTGTAATTCCAATTGATAATATTACCATAACAGGATTGATTGAGACATTTGTAATAACATTTCTAATATCTGCAAGTGTAAATATTGATATGTATTTTAAAAATTCTGTACTTTCTCCTATTCCTGATATGACATTTAAAAAATAACTTGCAAATACTAATCCTAAACTAATTCCCAATGTTTTCTTTGTTTTGTGCGTAAATGTAGATAAAAATAAACATATTGCAAATATAGCAATAGAAGAAAATATGGGTGTTATGCTAAGCAGTATATAAGACTTCCTATCAAAATCTCCACTTAATGTTAATCCTATAAAATTAAAAATTCCTATCACTAGTATCATTAAAATAATATATAGAAGTCCACATAGCACTTTATTTAATACAATTTTTTTCCTTGTTACTGGAACACTATTTAAGTATTCAATTGCTTTATCACTTTCTTCTTTTAGTAGAATATTTGAACCTAGAATACCACTATAAATTCCTGTAATTAAAAGTACAAATACAAATCCTTCTGTTTTAAGCCAACCAAAAGCTGTATCTATGCTTGAAATATCCATATTAAATGTTTTTAACAAATCTTCTGGAAACATTGCCATCATTTCATCTATCATTTGCATATTTTGGCTACTTACAAGAGATGGATATATTAAAAATACAATAAAAAACATTCCAATTAATATAGATGTCCAAATTATAAAACTTTTTAAATTTATTTTCATTTCTCTTTTAAACATACTTTATTCCTCCTATTGATAATAATGTAAAAATATATCTTCAAGTGTTGCTTCTTCAATTAAAATTCTATCAATTTTGTATTTTGAAAGTTTCTTAATTAATTCATCGTGTGTCAAATTATTTCCAAATTTAATCATATTTTCATCTTTGAAAATAACATTTATTTTTAAATCTTTTACAATATCATTTACCTGTTCTGATGTTATAGTAACAAAAGTTAGGCTTTTTTGAGATAGTTCCTCCATTTTTTCAACCTTTATGAGTTCTCCGTCTTTTATAATTCCAACTCTATCACATATTTTAGATACTTCGCTTAAAATATGTGTTGAATAAAATATAGTATTTCCCTTTGATTTTTCTTCTTTTAGCAAATCATAAAACACATTTTGCATAATTGGGTCTAATCCACTTGTCGGTTCATCTAAAATTAATATTTTAGGCTCGTGCACTAAAGCTAAAATAATTCCTAACTTTTTTAAGTTTCCTAATGATAGATCTTCTATTTTTTTCTTTTCATCTAATTGTAATCTTTTTACTAATTCTTCTCTATTTTTATGAATATCTTTTTTGTAAAAGCTTTCGTGATAATCCAGTATTTCTTTTACGGTTAAATCATCATATAAATAAATTTCACTTGGCAAATACCCTATCTTTTCTTTTA
>JBJFEZ010000048.1:0-6898 GCA_051891195.1 Clostridia bacterium | reverse complement strand
ACCTTTTCTTCTTTTAAAAATATACTAGTAGCTTCCCCCGGCAAATCAATTCCAGTTTTACCTAACAGCCCAAATTTGTTTAAGTATTGGTAATACGTTTTTACTCCAAGTTTTTGACCAAGCCCTATAAATACTGGGTTACAAGAGTTCATTAAAGCTTCTCTTAAAGATTCTGAGCCGTGTGGTCTATAATATCTCCAGCATTTAATACGTACTCCTGCAATTTCAATTCCTCCTGTACAGCAAAATTCTCCTTTTTTATCGGGTGTTGTTATTCCTTCTTGCAGTGCTGCTGATGTGGTAATTAATTTGAAAGTTGAACCTGGTTCATATGTGTCTGTTACTGCCTTATTTCTCCACAATGCCATCATAGCCCTATTTCTTTCTGTTTGAGTCATTTGCCCCCATTGTTCTTTAAGCTCATCTGTAGATGCTTCAAATGGTGTATTTAAGTTATAGTTAGGATATCCCGCCATTGCTAATATATCACCATTTTTTGGGTTAATTACTATTATATTTCCTCCATCTGTGCATTTATTGTCAATGCAAGCCTCTTTTAAATATTTTTCTGCTATTCCTTGAATTGTTGCATCAATAGTTAAAACTAAGTCATTACCATCAATGGCAGGTACATAATTTTCACTTGTGTTTTCAATATCTCCGCCTCTTGCATCAGTCAATTTTTCAATTCTGCCTTTTTCTCCTTTTAGTTCATCATCATATACTGCCTCTATTCCATCTAGTCCTTGATTATCACTTCCTGAAAAACCTATAACTTGTGATGCTAAATTATTATATGGATAATATCTTTTAGTATCTTCATCTATGTTAATTCCTGTAGTAATATTATTTTCCTTCATCCATATTCTTAGTTTGTCTGTTTTTTCTTTATCTACTTTTTTTATAATTGTTTCTATTGAACTTCTTTTAGTTACCTTTTTATATACTGTTTCATAATTAAGTTCAAATATTTGGCTTAATGCTGTTGCTACTTTTTCTTTATTATCCTTAGAAATATTAACAGGGTTTACAGTAACTGTTTCTACTGTGCTACTAACTGCTAAAATAACTTTTCCTGTTGCATCATATATGGTACCTCTTCGTGGATTTATACTTCTGTCTAATGTTTGCTGTACATAAGCTTTAGCTTGAAGCTCTGCTCCCATTCCAAATTGAATCCATCCAATTCTAATAGTTAAAGCAATTAATACTATCCATAGTATAATTATTTCATTTCTCATTCTCTTTTTTCTATTTATATTGCTAGGCTTTTCTTCTACTTTAATTTTTTTGTTTTTTAATTCTTTTTTAAATTTTCTTTTAATATCTTTTTGTGCTATTTTTTGCTCTTTTTTTATATTTATTACTTCTTGTTTTTTCTTTTTCTTCCATTTTAATAATTGCTTTTTATTTATATTTTCACGCAATGGTTTTTTATACCTTTCCATTTTTGTCTCCTATTTAAAACTAATATTCTTTCTCCTTTTATTCTTATTCAAATGACAAAAAAAAAGACTAAATATTTAGTCTTTTAATAAATTTATATGGAAATATTCATTTTAAAAATCCACTTTTCTACAAAATAAAATCTGTAATTTTTTCTATTAGTTCTTCAAACCATCCTTTTTCTTCTGTAACTATCACCTGCTCACTTGATGGCTCTACATAGTCTTTTTTAGGAAGATTTACATATACTTTTTGTGTTTCGTCTAATTTTTTCATTCCTAGCATACTAGAAGCTGATTTTTCTATATTAGACAAATTTAAACTACTTTGAATGTTGATTTCTGTCTGTGCATTTTCCTTTTGTAAACTACTTAATTCTTTTTTTAAGTCTTCCTTTTTATTAAAGCTTTCTGTAATAAGAGAGTTACGATAGCTTATGGCAAACAAAATAGTAAATCCTAGTAATATGTATAAAACTACTTTAATGTGTGACTTTGGTTGTGTTTTAGCTTTTTGAGACTGTTTTTTGGCAGTAGATTTTTTCTTTTTTGCATATGGATTTTTTTGTGGTTCATATTCTGGCTTTAGTTTTCTTGGACTAGTCTCATATTGATATTTCATAGGTTGTTGATATGCCATAAGTTTCACCTCTTTTCCTTTTGTATTTTTTATTTTTTATCTATTCTCTCAAAAATTCTTACTTTTGCACTTTTAGATCTTGGGTTTCTTTGCTGTTCTTCTTGTGTTGCTATAATAGGTTTATTGTTTATTATTTTTCCAAATGATTTGTAATTACAAACACAATATGGTAAGTCACTTGGACAAGTGCATTTTCCTTGTAAATCTGTCATAGCATTTTTTACAGCCCTGTCCTCCAAAGAATGGAATGTAATTACTACTAACCTTCCACCTTGTTTTAAACATTGTACGCTATTTATAATTGTTTGATATAATGGTTTTATTTCATTATTTACTTCTATTCTAATTGCTTGAAAAGTTCTTTTAGCTGGATGCCCATCTTTTTGCTTGCTTTTTGGAATAGAGTTTTCTATAATTTTAACTAGTTCTTGAGTAGTTTCTATTGGCTTTTGTTTACGTGCTATGCAAATATTTTTTGCTATTTGTTTGCTAAATTTTTCTTCCCCATATTCCCAAATAATATTTGCTAAGTTTTCTTCAGAGTAACTGTTTACAACATCTTTAGCAGTAATACCTGATGATGTATCCATTCTCATATCTAAGGGACTATTTCCCATATAGCTAAATCCTCTTGCTCTTTCGTCTAATTGATATGATGAAACTCCTAAGTCTAATAATATTCCATCCACGCTTTCTATATTAAGTTCTTGTAATACACTTTTTATATTGTCGTGATTATTATGAATATAAATTACATTGTTATACTTTTTTAATCTTTCAGATGCAGCATTTAAGGCCTCTTTATCTCTGTCAATTCCTATTAGTTTTCCTTTATTTGATAACCTTTTTACAATTTCTTCACTATGCCCTGCACCGCCTAAAGTTCCATCTACATAAATTCCATTTTCTTTAATTTCAAGTGCTTGTATACATTCTTTTAGTAAAACTGGTTCATGTTTAAATTCCATAAGTATTTAGAAATTTCCCTTCTTTTTAAAATAGCACAATCAGTTGGTATTTTTTATACCAACTGTATGCTAAAATTGTAAATTGTTTATCTTTTGTTTTTCTACTAATTTTCTTTTGTAGGGTAAGGAAAAAACTTTTTGTAATTTCTTTTGTATATTTTATATTTTACATTAGTAACTAATAAATTTTTTCTTTAGAAATTATAATATCTTTTGTAATACATAATTTCTTTTTCATTTGTGTTGTTTTTTCTTATGTATAATTTTTCTTTGGTATAAGTTTATCTTTTGTATTAATTCAATATTTTATCTTTTGTAAAATATTATCTTTTGTATAAACTCTTTAATTTATCTTTTGTAACTTTAATAATTTATCTTTTGTGTATTTTTTCTTTTGTATAATTTATATATGCTTTTAAGCTATATACCTAACATTGTCATATTTTCTGCAATTTCATCTGCTGAAATGTTTTCATCACTATTGTAAGCTTTCCATTTATCTTTGTTCCAAATTTCAATTCTAGTACCCACACCAATAATTACAGCATCCTTTTCTAAGCTTGCGTATTCTCTTAAATTTGATGCAATTAAAAATCTGCCTTGCTTGTCCATTTCACATTCTGTAGCACCAGACAAGAAAAATCTTACAAAGTCTCTAGCATTTTTATTAGTAAGTGGAAGTGTTTTTAATTTTTCTTCAAAATTTGCCCATTCTGTTTGAGAAAAGCCAAATAAGCAGCCGTCTAAGCCTTTTGTAACTATGAATTTTTCTCCCATATCTTCTCTTATTTTTGCAGGCAAAATTAATCTACCTTTTACATCTAGAGAATGTTCATATTCACCTATTAGCACTTTTCTCACCCCTTTAACATTTAAATCCACTTTTCACCACTTTGCTCCACTTCAATTAAATTTTAATACAACATTTTGAAAATAGCAAGTGTTTTTTATAATTTTTTTAATTTTATTTTTTATATTATAATTTACTTTTCCTGTTAAATTAAATAAAAGTTGTAATATGTTTATTTTTTAAGCAAATTAAGGTAGAAAACAACAAAAAATAACTTCGGCTAACATTTGTCCGAAGTTATTTTTTTATTATAGCATTTATTTTTGTGTAAAGTATCCTGGTGATCCTGTTTTATCTATTCTTGCGTATGTTTTATCTGTGTAAGAGCTATTATATGTAGTCCCATTTCCTCCAACCAGATTTGAGCAGCCACTAAACATATATGATGAACCTGTTACATTTGTTGTTACAAAATTACTGCTTGCATATATTGTTGTTAGTTTACTACAATGAGAAAACATATCTTCCGTAGTTGTAACATTTCTTGTATCAAAGCTACTTAAATCTAGACTTGTTAGTTCATTGCAACAATAAAACATAGTACGCATATTTGTTACCTTACTTGTGTCAAAATTACTTAAATCCAATTTTTTTAATACTTTACAATATCTAAACATATCCTCCATATTTTTTACATTGCTGGTATTAAATCCGCTTGCATCCAAACTTGTTAAACTGTAACAATAACTAAACATACGATACATATTTTTTACTTGACTTGTGTCTAAATTGCTTACATTTGTAACTTCAGTCATATTTGTGAACCAGCTAAACCATTCTGCTGTAGTCTCTGGAACAATTTTATTGTTAAATGTAACTGTTAAGACGCTCTCTTTCTCTTCATCCCAAGGAATAAAAAACAAATTATCATCAACATCATAATCTATTCCTCTAATATTTCCATAAGATGTTTGCACTGTTTTTCCTGACATTGTTGAGCTATTATTACTAAATCCTAATGTACCATCTGTGTATAATGTTACATATATATCTGTAAGTTGATCTACTGTTACTGATTGTGATACAGTTTCTATTTTATTTCCTGCTTTATCTACTGTTAATACATGCAAATAATATGTTCCTTCTGTACTTGCTGTTAGGCTTATTGTTTGACTGCTACTACTAAATGCTGTTGCTGAGTTCCACGTTGTTGATGTTGTTCCTAGTTTTGATGATGTTGTGTTATATACATATTTACAACTTGTTGTATTTACTCCACTTTCATTATCTGTGTGTGTTACCACTGCTGTTATTGTTTGCCCTGGATTTGAATGATTGTCACTTAAGCTTACACTTGCTGTTGGGTTTGTTCCATCTAGTATATTTATAGTTGTTTCATCTCCATAGTTGGTTCCATCTGTTAGTCTTGCATATACTACATCTCCATGTTTTAAACCTGTTACTGTTGTTCCTGTTGTCCAAGCTCCCGTGCTTCCTTTTTTATATTGTATTGACGCTCCTGTTGTTGTGATTAATGTTATACTTGCTGTATCATTGCTCCAAGTTATGCTATTGGCTGTAATTTCTCCTGTTAAAGCTACTGTTTTATCTGTAAAGTATCCTGGTGTTCCTGTTTTATCTATTCTTGCGTATGTTTTATCTGTGTAAGAGCTATTATATGTAGTCCCATTTCCTCCAACCAGATTTGAGCAGCCACTAAACATATATGATGAACCTGTTACATTTGTTGTTACAAAATTACTGCTTGCATATATTGTTGTTAGTTTACTACAATAAGAAAACATATCACACATATCTGTTACATTACTTGTATCAAAGTTACTTACATCTAAAGTTGTTAGACTGCTACATTGATAAAACATATCATACATATTTGTTACATTACTTGTATCAAAGTTACTTACATCTAAAGTTGTTAAACTACTACATTGATAAAACATTGCTTTCATAGTTGTTACTTTACTTGTATTAAAGTTACTTACATCTAAAGTTGTTAGACTACTACATTTATAAAACATATAATACATACTTGTTACTTTACTTGTATTAAAGTTACTCAAATCTAAGCTTGTTAAACTGCTACAGTAATAAAACATATAACCCATACTTGTTACATTACTTGTATCAAAGTTACTTACATCTAAAGTTGTTAGACTACTACATTGGAAAAACATAAGTGCCATAGTTGTTACTTTACTTGTATCTAAATTACGTGTATTTATAACTTCAGTCATCTTATTGCAATCATAAAACCAATATTCTGTACTTGATGGAGTAACTACATTGTTAAATGTAGCCGTTAAAACACTGGTTCTATCTGCATACCAAGGAACCGAAGAAGCAGAATTATATTTTTTTCCTCTAATATTACCATAAGATTTTTGTACTGTTTTTCCTGACATTGTTGAACTATTATTGCTAAATCCTAATGTACCATCTGTGTATAATGTTACATTTATATCTGTAAGTTGGTCTACTGTTACTAATTGTGATACAGTTTCTGTTTTATTACCCGCTTTGTCTACAGTTAATACATGCAAATAATATTTTCCTTCTGTACTTGTTGTTAGGCTTATTTTTTGACTGTTACTACTAAATGCTGTTGCTGAGTTCCACGCTGTTGATGTTGTTCCTAGTTTTGATGATGTTGTATTATATACATATTTACAACTTGTTGTATTTACTCCACTTTCATTGTCTGTGTGTGTTACCGTTGCTGTTATTGCTTGTCCTGGATTTGAATAATTATCACTTAAACTTATAGTTGCTGTTGGTCTTGTTCCGTCTAATATATTTATATTGGTTTCTGGACTATAATTGTTTCCATCTGTTAGTCTTGCATATACTATGTCTCCATGCTTTAATCCTGTTGCTGTTGTTCCTGTTGTCCAAGTTCCACTTTCTCCAATTTTATATTGTATTGTTAGGCTTGTTGTTGTTCCCAATGTTACGGTTGCTGTTCCATTGCTCCAAGTTATGCTATTGGCTGTAATTTCTCCTGTTAAAGCTACTGTTTTATCTGTAAAGTATCCTG
>JBJFEZ010000047.1:0-34946 GCA_051891195.1 Clostridia bacterium | reverse complement strand
AACAAATATATTACAACTTTTATTTAATTTCGCAATTTGTAAATTATAACTTTTGCTTTGGAAAAATTTAGATTTAATTTTTTAAAATTTTTTGATTAAAATTTTGTATACCCTAAGTTGCTATGAATTGAAAATTCTAGAATTTTATATTAATATTATTACATATGTTTCTTATTTTTTCAAGTGTTTAGATAGCATAATTTATCGCAGGTTTCGACAATTTTTGAATTTAGAAAAAAAAGAAATCCTGTAATTACAATTTATTATTTTGTTTTTACCCCAATTTATCTCCATTTTCTGCCTTTTTATCTGGAGTAATTAAAATCACGCCATCTTTACTATATGTTCCTAGTACCAATACTTCTGACAAAAGTGTAGCAACTTGTTTTACTGGAAAATTTACCACTGCTAATATTTGCTTTCCTATTAGTTCTTCTGTAGTATATAAATTGGTTATTTGTGCAGATGATTTTTTTATTCCTATTTCTTCCCCAAAATCAATTTCTAGCTTATATGCAGGTCTTTTAGCCTCTTTAAATACTTCTGCTTTTATAATTGTTCCTACTCTTATATCTAGTTTCATAAAATCTTCAAATGTAGCCATATTTTCCTCTTTTCTTAAATTTATTTTATTGTTACTATTTACATATTGTAAAGTCTATAAATATGTTAGTTTAGAGCATACAAGTGGTTCGCAGAATGACGAGTTAGAAATAGTTAGCTAATTTTACACTGTAATAGAACTGCGTAAAATTGGCTTACTATTTCTTACGTAGGAATGTTATGCGAATAAACTAACATATTTATAGCCTTATATGCTAATAGGCTGTAAATTGTAACTTTTTATTAAATATATCATAAAAAATTATTTTAGTCTATATTTCATTTCATAAATAGTTATGTTATAATGTTAAACAAATAAAGTTAAAGAGGTTTTAAGTTATATGACAAGTTTTGTATTAAAGTGCATAGCTATGATTTCAATGTTTATAGACCATATAAGTATTGTAAGTTTTAAATATACTACCTTTTATAATGTAGTAGGAAGATTAGCCTTTCCTATTTTTGCTTTTCAAATTTCAGAAGGTTACACACATACAAAAAATCTTAAAAAGTATTTTTTAAGACTATTTTTATTTGCTATAATTTCACAAATTCCTTTTATGCTATTTCGCTCAGTTTATGCTCAAGGATTTGTTTTTAATATTTTTGGAACATTGTTTTTAGGTTTAGTTTCTATTTTTATATATGATAGTATTTATAAGGCAAACTTTAAGTTTACTAAAAGTTCTAGTTTCAATAATATAATTAATAAGTGTCTTGGTATTTTTTCAGCTATAATTTTAGGTGTTATTTCTGAAATATGTCATTTTGATTATGGATTTTTTGGTGTTGCTATTATATTTTTATTTTACTTTTTTAAAGATGATAAAATAGGTATGACTATTTCTTTTATTACTGCTTGTATTATTAAATTTGGTATTGCTATTATTACTAATGGTTATCATTATTTATATATATTTTTATGTTTAGGTACAATTTTTCCTATTATATTTATTAATATGTATAATGGAAAACAAGGAAAAAAAGTAAAATATCTTCTTTATGCTTTTTATCCTATTCATTTGTTAATTTTATATTTTATATTTAGATAAATCTCTCCCTTCTTTAATAAAGAAGGGAATTTTTTTATCTTCAAAAATTTTTTAAATTTTTGTCATAACTTTCAGATTGTCTAATATACATTAAATAAAGTTTAGTACAAACATTTCTTAGAGGGGGTTTAAATAATTAATGGATGAGAATTTAAAGTTATATCAAGATATAGCAGAACGTACAGATGGTGATATTTATGTAGGTGTTGTTGGTCCTGTACGTACTCGGTAAGTCTACTTTTATTAAAAATTTTATGGATTTACTTGTTATTCCAAATATTGATAATGAGTATAAAAAGGAAAGAGCTCGTGATGAGCTTCCTCAAAGTGCTGGCGGAAGAACTATTATGACAACAGAACCTAAGTTTATTCCAAATGAAGCTGTTGAAATTACTATAGGAGATAATTTAAAGTTTAAAACAAGACTTGTTGATTGTGTTGGCTATTTAGTTAATAATGCTATTGGCTATTTAGAAGATGATATGCCTCGTATGGTGAAAACTCCTTGGTATGAAGAGGATATTCCTTTTGAAGAAGCTGCTGAAATTGGTACAAGAAAAGTAATTGCTGAACACTCTACTATAGGTATTTTAGTTACTTCTGATGGTAGTATTACAGATATTCCTAGAGAAGACTATATTAGTGCAGAAGAAAGAGTTGTAAAAGAGCTTAAAGAATTAAATAAACCTTTTGTTATTGTTTTAAATAGTGATGACCCATTTTCTGATTATACAAAGGCTTTAGCCAAAAAATTAGAAGATAAATATGGTGTTTCTGTTTTGCCAACAGATTGTGCTCATTTAGATATTGAAGATATTAATGATATATTTAGCAAAATTCTATACGAATTTCCTGTAGAGACTATTAATATTGATTTTCCTAGATGGGTGGATGGTTTGCCTAGCGATCACTGGTTAAAAGTAGAACTATATAGTGAAATTCAAAGTGCTTTTGATAATATTCGTATATTAAAGCAAGTAGATAGTAGAATTACTCAGCTTCAGAATACAAAGGTTATTACCAAAACTTCTATATCTGAAATTAATCTTGGCGAAGGTAGTGTTAATGTTTCTATTACTCTAATTGATGAACTATTCTATAAAGTATTAACTGAAATTTCTGGTGTAGAAATTGGCAATGAAGGAGCACTATTTAGTACAATGACAGAGTTTGCTCAAACTAAAAAGATGTATGATAAAATTGCTTATGCTTTAGATGAAGTAAAAGCAAAAGGATATGGAATTGTTACACCTTCTATTGACGAATTAATTTTAGAAGAACCTGAAATGGTAAAACAAGGCTCACGTTTTGGTGTAAAATTAAAAGCTAGAGCTCCAAGTATACATATGATAAAAGCAGATATAGAAACTGAAGTTTCTCCTATTGTTGGTAGTGAAAAACAATCTGAAGATTTAGTAAATTACTTGCTTTCTGAGTTTGAGTCAGATCCTAAGAAAATTTGGGAATCTAATATATTTGGAAAAAATTTGCACGAACTTGTAAATGAAGGATTGCAGAATAAGTTATCAAAAATGCCAGATGAAGCTCAAGCTAAACTTCAAGAAACACTAGAACGTATTGTTAATGAAGGTAGCGGCGGATTAATTTGCATAATTTTATAATCTTTTATATTAATTTTAACTTTATTTATACAATAAACTATTCAATATTAACCAAAATATTGAATAGTTTTTCATATTATGGAAAATAATATATTAATTAATTTTATTTAAATATGGAGTTATAGTTATATGAGTTTTCAAGAAAAACTTACAAATACTTTAAAGTCTGTTTTTGAGACCCCTGAGGAAAATAAATATGATTTTTCTCTTTCTAGCCCTTATATTCCAGAAGAAGGTAGCTCTGATTCTGATTTAACTACAGAAAAAGTTCAAGAAAATCAAAAACTTTTTGAGAGTAAAAATATTTTTCCTAGCCTTTCTGTTACTTTAGAGTATATTAATGTTAAATATAATACTTTAATAAATAGCGATATTGTAGTTCGTGAATTTACTTTAAGCGCTAGAAATAAGCAGTATAAAGCACTTTTACTTTTTATTGATGGTATGGTGGACTCTGAACTTATTAATGATAATGTTTTAGAAGCATTAATGCTTCGTAATCAAGCTAATACATTTGAAGGTACTCAAAATCAAATAGTTAATGAAGCTAAAGCTAGCAATATTACTGTAAAAAAAGTTAAAAAGTTTAATTTAGAAGATTATGTTTTTAATTGTTTGCTTCCTCAAAATAGTGTAAAAAAAGTTACTACTTTTGATGAAGCTTTTAGTGGCGTAAATATGGGGGATTGTCTTCTTTTTATAGATACTTTATCTGTTGCTTATGATATTGATGTAAAAGGCTTTAAGCAAAGAAATATAGAAGCTCCTAATAACGAAATAGTTATTAAAGGCCCACAAGAATCTTTTGTTGAAAATATACGTACAAATACTTCTATGATTCGTAGAATTGTCAATAACGAAAATTTAATTATAGAAAATATTGATGTTGGGAAATTGACTAAAACTAAATGTTGTGTTTGCTATATGAAAAATATAACAAATTCTGATTTGGTTGCAGAAGTAAAATATAGGTTAAACAATTTAGAAATTGATGCTCTTCTTTCTAGTGGTGAGCTTCAACAGTTAATTGAAGATCAAAATAAATATAGCATTCCTCAAATTTTGCTAACAGAAAGGCCTGATAAGGCAACAAAATATTTATATAATGGTAGAGTTGTTGTATTGGTAAATGGAAATCCTTATGTTCTTATTATGCCTGCTACTTTAGTAGATTTTATTTCATCTCCTGAAGATAGCAATTTAAAATTTCAGTTTGCTAATTTTATTAAATTTTTACGTTTATTAGCAATTATTATAACTTTGCTACTTCCTGGCTTTTATGTTGCTATTTCGGACTTTCACCAAGAGCTTTTGCCAACAGAATTACTATTTTCAGTGTTAGCCTCAAGAGAAAATGTACCTTTTCCAATTATTTTTGAAATTTTAATTATGGAGATTTCTTTTGAACTAATTCGTGAAGCTGGTTTAAGAGTCCCTTCTCCTATTGGACCTACTATAGGTATAGTTGGCGCTTTAGTTTTAGGACAAGCTGCTGTTAGCGCTAGTATTGTTAGTCCTATTTTAATTATTGTTGTTGCTATTACTGCCATTGCATCTTTTGCAATTCCAGACTTTTCTTTTGGGTTTCATTTAAGAATAATGAGATTTATTTTTATCTTCTTAGGGTATATTGCTGGTTTTTTTGGTATTGCTTTTGGTATTTGTATATATGTTTGTATTTTATGTAGCATTAACTCTTTTGGAGTTCCTTATATGGCTCCTTATGGACCTGTTACCAACTTAAATCAATCAGGCTTTTTCTTAAAACCTATTTGGAAAAGAGAAAAAAGACCAGATTACTTAAATACAAAAAGAGAAAAGTCTCAAAACCATATTAGTAGAACTTGGAAATATAAATAAAGGAGAATATTATGTCTGAACAAAAAATAGGAAATTGGGAGGCTATAGCTCTAGTTCTAACAATTATTATAAACCATATTATTTTAGAATTGCCTAAAGATATTATTCAAACCACTTCTTCAGGTGCTATTTTAAATGTTGTTTTTATAAGTTTAGTTGCTTTAGGCATAGTTTTTTTAATATGTAATTTATTAAAAAAATTTCCTGGTTTAGATATTTTTGATATTTCTAAATTTTTAGGTGGAAAGTGGCTTAAAACAATTATTTGCATTTTATTTTTATTATATATTTTATTTATTGCTAGCACTTTGCTTAGAAGTTTTTCAGAAGTACTAAAGGTTATATTTTTTCCACGTACACCTATATATTTAATTATGCTTTTATTTTTGGTTGGTGTTTTAATTATAAATAAACTAAAATTTAAGGCTATTGCACGTGCTAATTTATTTTTTACAGTTCTAGTTTTAATTAATTTATTGTTTGTATTTTTAGGAAACTTAAATAATTTTACTTGGCAAAGAATTTACCCTATTTTAGGGAATGGTGCTTATGCAACCTTTTTTAGTGGTTTGAGTAATTTATATGCTTTTGGCGGAATTAGTTATTTATATTTAATTCCTCCGTATCTAAAATCTCAAAAAGATTACAAAAAAGTAGCTTTTATATCTATTCTAATTTCTGCTTTTTGTTTATTAATTAGTGTGTCAACTTTATTATTTATGTTTTCTCCTGTACTTACTAGACAGCAAATTTTTTCTATGTATTTGGCTGCTCGTTTTATTGAATTTGGCAGGTTCTTTCAAAGAATTGACGCTGTATTTATGTTAGTTTGGTTATTTTCAATATTATATTATTTAAGTTTTGCTTTTTATTTTATAACTTCTATATTTAAGAAAATAACTAATATAAAGGCAACTAAGTGGTGTACCTCTTTGTTTACCTTGTTTTCATTTGGAATAGCTTTAGTTCCAAAAAATATGCTAGAAGTTATTATATTAGAAAGTAGTATATATAAATACATTATTATTGGTCTTATATTTATTGTTGGGCTAGGGATTTTAGTTCTTGCTAATATAAAGCGTTTATATATTGATAAAAAGAAAGGAGTTCCTAAAATTGATGAAAGCTTTTATTAAGTATATCATTATAGGTTTTATTATTGTATTCTTTTCTATTGCTTTTACTAGTACTCATAATATTCAAAGTATTGATGATATTTCTTATGTTGTTGCTTTAGGTATAGATGTTGGCGAACAAAATAATTTAAAAGTTACTTTTCAATTTACTAAACCAACTTCTACTAGTGGTGAAAGTGGCTCTTCAGAGTCTGCTCCTCCTATTATTGATAGTATTGAAGCTGAATCTGTTGATAATGCAGTTAATCTAATGAACACATATACCAGTAAAGAAATTAATCTGTCTCATTGTAAATTAATAGTTTTTTCGGAAGAACTTGCTAAAAAAGGTATAAAAGAAGAAATATATAGTTTTACAAATAAAGTACAAGTTAGGCCTGATACTAATATAGTAGTTAGTACTACCTCTGCTAAAAAGTATATAGAAAGCGTAAAACCTAGTTTAGAAAATTTAGTTACAAAGTTTTATGCATTACTTCCTAATTCTAGTGAATATACTGGATATACGGTTAATGTAGAGTTAGGACAGTTTATGAACAAAATTGTATCTCAAACTGGCCAACCTATTGCTATTTTAGGTAATATTATAGAAGAAGGTTCTACTAATTTTTCTACTAGTTCTACAAGTGATTCGTCAAGTGCTAATACAAATGCTTCTAGCGAAAACTCTCAAGGTGCTAAAAATGGAATTGAAAATATTGGAGTTGCAGTTTTTAAACACGACAAATTTGTAGGCACATTAACTCCTAATGAAACTCTAAGTTATTTAATAACTACAGGTGAAGTAAAAAGCTGTAGCATTTCAGTTCCTGACCCTCAAAATGAAAATAATGCTATAGATTTATTTTTTACTTTTGACAATTCTCCTAAAATTAATGTATATATTATAAATGGTACTCCATATATTACATTAAAAATTAAAGCTGATGCTAGAATATCCTCTGTAGAACAAATATCTGGCAGAACATCAGAGAAAGAAATTCGTGAAATAGAAAGGTCCGCTAGTAATTATTTGTGCGAACAAATTTCTCATTATTTATATAAAACTTCTAAAGAATTACATTCAGATATTTCTAATATAGGAAATTATTGTGTTAAGGAATTTAAAACTTTACCAGAATTTGAAGAATATGAGTGGTTAGAAAGATATCAAGATGCTTTTTTTAAAGTAGATTGTGAAGTAGATGTTGAATCTGGATTTTTATTAGTTGGAAGTTAAAAAGGAGTTATTTTATGCTTATAGTTATTTTAATTATGTGTTTTATAGGTTTTTCGTGTATTGAAAGTATTTCTTATGGTTATTATGAAATTAAAGTAAATCAAAATAGACTTGGAGGAAGCATTTTAATAATACTGGCTATAATTGGCGCTATTTTTGCAGCTATTATGTATTTTGTTTCTTAAAAATATTAAAACTATAATAATGTTAAATACTAGCCAATTTAACATTATTATAGTTTTGTATTTAAATTTTTTCAAAATCAACTCTTCGTGTTATCTTGTCTGCAAATATAACTTTTACTTTTATGTTGTCTCCTATTTTATATATTTTTTTACTTTTTTCTCCTTGTAATGTTTTCTTTTCTTCGTCATATATAAAATATTCATTGCCTAAATCTTCAAAACGTATAAGTCCTTCTACTGTGTTTGGAAGTTCTACAAATACCCCAAAAGAAGTGATACTTGAAATAATACCTTCATATTCTTCTCCAATTTTACTTTGCATATATTCTGCTTTTTTAATACTATCAGCATCTCTTTCCGCTTTTTGTGCTATCTTTTCTCTTTCTGAAGAAAGGTCTGCATATTTTACTGCTTGTTTGTTATATTTTTCTAATTGTGTTTCTTTTAATTGGTAATTTGTTTCTAAATATTTTGATATAATTCTATGAATAAATAAATCTGGGTATCTTCTAATAGGTGAAGTAAAATGACAGTAATATTTACTTGCTATACCAAAATGTCCTTTATTTTCTGCTTCATATCTTGCTACCTTTAGAGTTCTTAATATAAGGTTTGATACAACTCTTTCCTCTGGTTTATTTTTTACTTTTTCTAACACCTCTGCAAATGCTTTTGGATGAATATTATCCTTATTTCCTTTTATTTTATACCCTAAATTCCATAAAAATTTATTTAATTCATCTATTTTTTCTTCATCTGGCACTTCGTGAACACGATATATAAATGGTGCTTCTAACCAGTAAAATTTTTCTGCTACTGTTTCATTTGCTGTTAGCATAAATTGTTCAATAATTTCATTTGCAAAATATATATCATATTTTTGTACATTTATAGCAACTCCATCTTCATTTAAAGTTATTTTGCTTTCTGGTATATCTAAGTTTAAACTACCAGCTTTAGTTCTTTTTTCTTTTAATATATTTGCAAGTTCTGACATATTTTTAAAATGTTCAAAATAGTTTTCGCATTCTTTTAGTAGTTTTGTTTTATTCTTTTTATTAAATAATTTTTTGTCTTCGGCTTTTTCCAACTCATCTAATATTGTTTGTACTTCTTTATAACTCATTCTTCTTGTAACATTTATAATACTTTTTTGTATGTCTGAAGAAACAACTTCTCCCGTTTTATTTATTTCCATAAAAACGGTTATTGCAAATCTATCTTCTTTTTGATTTAAGCTACAAATTCCATTTGATAGTTCTTTTGGAAGCATTGGTATTACTCTGTCAAGCATATATATACTTGTCCCACGTATAATTGCTTCTTTATCTAGCTTAGAGTTTTCTTGTACATAATAACTAACATCTGCTATAGAAACATTTAAAAGAAAATTTCCATTTTTTAATTTTTCTACCAAAACTGCATCATCTAAGTCTTTTGCATCTTCTCCATCAATAGTAAAAATTTCTTTTTCTCTTAAGTCTACTCTATTGGGTATATCTTTTTTAGCAATTTCTTGTTTTATAGATTTTGCCTCATTTATAACTGCTTCAGGGAATTCATATGGAAGGTTATATTCTTTTACTAATGACAGCATATCTACCCCAGCTTGATTTACATTACCTAAAATTTCAATAATTCTTCCTTCTGGTTTTCTATCTTTTTCAGGTTTTTTTGTTATTTGCACTACCACTTTTTGATTATTTTTAGCCTTCATACTGTTCTTTTTAGAAACATATATATCTATTTTTATTTTTCTATCATCAGGCACAACAAAACCGAAGTTTTTACTTTTCTGAAAAACTCCTACTAATTTTTCTCTATTAAATTCTTGATTTTCGCTTTTTAAGTCTGTTTTCATATTTTTCCTTCCACTTGAAAATATTGGTAATTTGTGTTATAATATATGTATCTGCATAAATATGCAGAAATACTTTTAGATAGAGGATGTTATTATGGCAGCAAATTTCAAATGCACAGTAAAAAACTCGTATTCCTTTGACCTTGATGTTCCCAGTAATTTGTTGGTTGACTTTCCCGGTTCTGCTAAACATCTTATGGGTTACATTGTCTTTAAGGACGATGGATCAGTTACTTTTAATCCTTTGCATTTTGGGAATGCAGTTTCTGTGAAGCAGTCAATTTCAACTCTTTCATATGTGCTTGAGCTCTTGAGAAGGCATCTTAAAGCTAAAGAGTTTGAATAATCGCATCCCATTTCTCCTGTTTTTTTATAAACAGGAGAATTTTTTCTATATGCATAATTAAAAAAGCAACAGAAAATATAAATTCTGCTGCATTTATTCTTCATATTATACTAGATATAGGATACCTAACACAATAGCTAATACTACGAACGTAATTCCTAAAATTATAGTCCATTTTTTTAGCTTTCCTTGTTTTGTTCTTCCTTTATTTTGTTCATAAAAGTTATTAGTTGAAGAACCTGTAATTGTTCCTGAAGCTCCTGCTTTTTCGCTATTCTGAATAGTTGCTAAAATAATTAAAGCAATACATACAATAATATAAATAACTAATATGATATATTTTAATATTTCCATATTTCACACTCTCCTATATTTTGCTTCTTTAAACAATTACTAAACTAGTTTTAAAATAACTACTTCTGCATTATCTCCTCTTCTTGGTCCTACTTTAAGAATGCTTGTGTATCCACCAACTCTTCCTTCATATTTAGGAGCAATTTCATTAAATAATTTTGCAGTTAAATCAATGTTATTTCCTTCACTGTCTTTTACTTTATTTATATTTTTCATCATTTTTCTTCTTGCATTTAGTCTTGATGGCATATCTTTTTGTCTTTTTTCAGTTGTAGTTTCTTTTACAACTTTTAGATATTCTTTTCCATTTTTACTTTTTACAAGTTCTGTTACTTTATTTCCTTTGCTATCTAACTTAGCTTTAGATACTTTAACATCAACCATTTCAAAATTGTCTTTTTCTTTTACAGCTAATGAAATTAAACTATCAGCTATAGCTTTTACTTCTTTTGCTCTAGCTTCTGTAGTTTCAATTTTACCATGTAATATTAAATCTGTTGTTAAAGTTTTTAACATAGCTAATCTAATATCTGTTGTTCTACCTAGTTTTCTATTTGTAGCCAATTTATTTCCCTCCTTTTTTCTTGTCAGATATCATTTTCAAAATTTTATTCTTCTTCTTTGGCAAAATCTAGACCCAATGAATGTAACTTATTTGTTACTTCATCCAAAGATTTTTTACCAAGATTTCTTACTTTCATCATTTCTGCTTCTGATTTATTTGTTAAATCTTCTACATTAGCAATTCCTGCTCTTTTTAAGCAATTAAATGATCTAACAGATAGTTCTAAGTCTTCTATTGACATTTCTAAAACTTTTTCTTTCTTAGATTCTTCCTTTTCTACCATTACTTGTGTATTTTTTGTAGCTTCTGATAAGTCAATAAATAATTCTAAATGACCTGTCATAACTTTTGCAGCTAAACTTAAAGCTTCATCTGGTGTTAATCCACCATTTGTCCAAACTTCTATAGTTAATTTATCATAATCAACCATTTGTCCAACCCTTGTATTTTCTACTGCATAATTTACTTTTTTAACAGGTGTATATATTGAATCAATTGGAAGTACTCCTAAAACTTGATCTGGTTTTTTGTTTTTCTCTGCGTTATTATATCCTCTTCCCATATTAGCAGTTAGTTCCATTACTAAATGTCCACCTTCTGCTACTGTTGCAATATGTAAGTCTGGGTTTAATACTTCTATTGTTCCATCTGTGATAATATCTCCAGCTTTAACTTCTCCTGGTCCTTTAAAATCAATTCTTAAAGTTTTTTCTTCATTTTTTTCTTGTCTTAAGCATACACTTTTTAAATTGATAATAATTTCTGGAACATCTTCTACTACATTTGGAATTGTAGAGAACTCGTGTAACACGTTTTCAATTTTTACGCTTGTAATTGCAGTTCCTGGAAGAGATGATAACAATATTCTTCTTAAAGAATTACCTATTGTAATTCCATATCCTCTTTCCAATGGTTCACATACAAATTTAGCATAATTATTTTCAGGATCCATTTCTAAGCATTTAATATTTGGCTTTTCAAATTCTATCATTTTTTACCTCCTAATAGATAATATAAAAACATTTCTATTCTAACAATTAAATTATTATTTAGAGTAAAGCTCTACTATTAAATGTTCTTCAACTGGAAGATCAACATCTTCTCTTGATGGTAATCTTACAACTTTACCACTTAAATTTTTCTCGTCTTTTTCTAGCCATTCTGGTACTGGTCTTGCTTTATTTTCTTCAACATTTAATTTGATAAAACCATTATCTTTTCTTATTTCTCTTACAGAAATAACATCTCCTGCTTTTACTAGGTAAGATGGAATATCTACTTTTTGTCCATTTACTTCAAATGTTCCGTGTGTTACTAATATTCTTGCTTGTGCTCTTGAAGCTCCATATCCTAAACGATATATAATGTTATCTAATCTACTTTCTAGAATTTGTAGTAAAACTTCACCAGTAATTCCTTTTGTAGATGATGCCATTTCAAAATATTTTCTAAATTGTTTTTCACTTACACCATAGAATGCTTTGGTTTTTTGTTTTTCTCTTAATTGAGTACCATACTCTGAAAGTTTTTTCTTCTTTTGACCATTTTGTCCTGGTGCATAATTTCTTCTAGATATACTGCATTTATCTGTATAACATCTTGATCCTTTTAAAAACAACTTTTGTCCTTCTCTACGACAAATACGACATTGTTCATCTTTATATCTTGCCATTTTACTTTTTCACCTTCCTTATACTCTACGTCTTTTTGGTGGTCTACAACCATTATGAGGAATAGGAGTAACATCTTTAATTGAGCTAATTTCTAATCCTGCTGATTGTAATGACCTAATTGCTGCTTCACGACCAGAACCTGGTCCTTTTACAAATACTTCTACTGATTTTAATCCGTGTTCCATTGCTGCTTTAGCTGCTGTTTCAGCTGCTTCTCCGGCTGCAAATGGTGTGCTTTTTCTTGAACCTTTAAAACCTAGTTCACCAGCACTTGCCCAAGAAATTGCATTTCCTTGAACATCTGTAATTGTAACGATTGTATTATTAAAACTAGAATGAATGTGTGCCATTCCTTTTTCAATGTTTTTTCTGTTTCTTCTAGCTACTGTTTTCTTAGTTACATTTTTTGTTGCCATTTTTACTTATTACCTCCTTATTTAGGCTTTTTTGCTTTTACTAACTAATTTTCTAGGACCTTTTCTTGTACGAGCATTAGTTTTTGTTCTTTGTCCTCTAACTGGAAGACTTCTTCTATGTCTCATACCTCTATAACATCCAATTTCAGTTAGTCTTTTGATATTTAATGCAACTTCTCTACGTAAGTCACCTTCAACTTTATAACCTTCCATTGCTTTTCTAATTGCTTGTACTTGGTCATCTGTTAAATCTTTTACTCTAATATCTGGATTAACTTCTGCTTTTTCTAGAATTTTTTGAGAACTTGTTAGTCCAATTCCATAAATATATGTTAGACCAATTTCAACTCTCTTTTCTCTAGGTAAATCAACTCCTGCTATACGAGCCATTTTTTTGCACCTCCATAGTTTTTATTTTGCTATTTATTTTTGTTTTGCCTATATTATTATTGGTGAAATGCATTGATTTTTATTATTAAAAATCAATCAATAATACTTTTAGACATATATATAAACACAAATTAGAATTAAAAGGATTTTATTTTCCTTTCAGCCGCTATCTAAAATTTGTGTTATAATCAATATTTATATTTATTATCCTTGTCTTTGTTTGTGTTTTGGGTTTTCACAGATTACTCTGATAACACCTTTTCTTTTAATAACTTTACATTTTTCGCACATAGGCTTTACTGATGGTCTTACTTTCATTTTAGTTCATTCCTTTCTTGTATTAAATTTATATATTACTTGATTTGGAAAAGAATTGTTATTTGGCTAGGAATAAGATATTGAAAAGGCAAGGGAGCATACTTGTTGTATGTGACCGCGTTTTCAATGTCTTATGACAACGCCAAATGGCGATTATTTTTCAAATCACTTTGCTCTCCACGTAATACGACCCTTACTCAAATCATATGGTGATAATTCAACTTTTACTTTATCTCCTGGAAGAATTTTGATGTAATTCATTCTTAACTTTCCAGAAATATGAGCTAATATCTGATGTCCATTTTCTAATTCTACTTTAAAATTAGTATTTGGTAATGCTTCCACTACCGTACCTTCAAGTTCTATAACATCTTCTTTTGACATAAGTTCCTCCATTTTTATGTTTGGAAATTTTTGCATTTTATATATACGCACAATATCTAATATAGTATACATTATTTTTATAATAATGTCAATATTTCTGGCGATTTTTCTGTAATTAAAATTGTATTTTCATAGTGAGCTGCTAAAGATCCATCTTCTGTAACAATAGTCCATCCGTCATCTAATACACAAATATCAGGTTTTCCCATCATTACCATTGGTTCTACGGCTAGAGTCATCCCAGGTTCAAGTCTTAAACCTTTTCCTGCTTTTCCATAATTTGGAATGCCAGGATCTTCGTGCATTTCTTCTCCAATTCCGTGGCCTTGAAACTCTTTTACAACATTATAGCCATTTTTCTCAACAAATTCTCCAATAGCGTGTGAAATATCTCCTATACGGTTTCCTTTTACAGCATATTTTATTCCTTCAAAAAAAGCTTGTTTTGTAATATCTACTAATCTTTGCTTTTCTTTACTTGCATTTCCAACTATAAAAGTTCTTGCTGCATCACCGTGAAAGCCATTTTTGTATACCACTAAATCTATACTTACTACATCTCCATCTTTAATTATTGTTTTTTTAGATGGTATTCCGTGTATTATTTCATCATTAATAGAAATACATAAAGTGCCAGGAAATGGTGGAACTCCTTTTTGTCCGCTAGGATAACCCTTTTGTGCAGGAATACCACCATTTGCTCTAATAATTTTTTCTGCAAAGTTGTCTAGGTCCATTGTTGTTATTCCTGGTTTTATGTATTTTTCTATTTCTTGGTACACTAGAGCTGTGATTTTGCACGCTTCTTTCATCTTTTCAATTTCTTTTTGAGACTTTATTGTTACCAATTTTATTACCTTCTTTATTGTTTTTATAAATTTTTATTGTATAGCTTTTAATATAATTTCTACTGCTTGTTCTGATGCATTATCTGCAGTAGGATCTTCTGGAGTAATAGTAACTAAAACTCCTTTTTCTTTATAATAAGAAATTAAGTCTTTAGAGTTTTCTCTATAAACTTCTAATCTATTTTTTATAGTTTCTTCATTATCGTCTTTTCTTGAAACAAGTGGTGCTCCACAAACATCACATACACCTTCTACTTTTGATGGTTTATATTTAGAATTATAAATTGCTCCACATTCTTTATTTGAACATGTTTGTCTGTTTAAAATTCTATCTATTATTATTTCATCAGAAATAACAAGTTCTGGTACAACAGTTACTTTTTTACCTTTTTCTTGTAACATTTGGTCTAATGCTTTTGCTTGTTCTAATGTTCTAGGGAACCCGTCTAATATAACGCCTGTTTCAGCATCTTCCCAATTTAGCCTATCTTTTACAATATTTATTGTTACTTCATCTGGAACTAATTGTCCTTGTGACATATAGCTGTTTGCTAATTTTCCAAGTTCAGTTTCTTTTTTTATTTGTTCACGAAACATATCTCCTGTTGAAATATGTAACAAATTTGTTTTTTTAGCTAATATTTTTGCTGCTGTTCCTTTTCCACTTCCTGGAGCTCCTAACATAATAATATACATATTTTTTCTTCCTTTCACGCATTTTGGACGGAACTAGTATTTAAAACCTGTCCGTCCTATTATGCCTTTATTATTAATTACTTTTATTAAATTAATTTTAAAAAATGCGATGAGTATTTACTTTTTTAATCAAACCTTTTAATTCCATAAGGTACTGATTATTTTTCAAATTTTAGTCTAAGAAGCCTTTGTAATGTCTCATAACAAGTAAAGACTCTAATTGTTGTACCATTTCAAGCGCAACACCTACAACAATTAATATTGATGTACCACCAAATGCTAAGTTTAAGTTTGGTATAAATCTTACAAGCATTGGTAAAATAGCTATAACTGCTAAGAATAATCCACCAAACCATAGTAGTTTTGATAGTATTGATGATAAATAATCTGTTGTTGGTTTTCCAGCTCTAATTCCCGGAATAAATCCACCATTTTTCTTAATATTGTTTGATACTTCTGCAGGATTAAATGTTGCATAAGTATAGAAAAATGTAAATCCTACAATTAATAATAAATATACAATAGCATTAGCTATAGTGTACCCTACTGGCACAGCTGATGTTGAAGTTGCTATTGAAAATTTATATATTACTGCCCAAAAGCCAGTTTGACTAGCAATGTTTGGTACAAACATTTGAATAATCATAGCTGGGAATGTCATAAATGATGAAGCAAATATAATAGGCATAACTCCAGCCATAGCTAGCTTAAGTGGAATATGTGAATTTTGTGCTCCAACCATTTTTCTTCCAACTACTTTTTTAGCATATTGTACAGGTACTCTTCTTTCAGCTTGTTGTACAAATACAACCCCTGCAATTAAAATAATTGCTCCTATAATAATTGCTAAAGAAGTTAATAAACCAGTTGTACTAAATGCTCCTGTTCCAAAAATTAAGTTCCAAATCATAGTTACTGCACCTGGTAGACCAGAAATAATACCTACAAAAATAATCATAGAAATACCATTTCCTATACCTTTATTTGTTATTTGGTCTCCAAGCCACATTAATAGTGCTGTTCCAGCCATTAATGAAATAACTACTAAAAATCCTGTTAAGAAGTTATTTCCAACAAAGATTCCAGAAGATTTATATGTTAAATATAGACCTATTCCTTCAACTAGTGCTAATACTACTGTTAAAAGTTTAGTGTATCTATTTATTTTATTTCTTCCTTCTTCTCCACCTTCCTTCATTAGTCTTTCTATTGAAGGAATTACCATTCCTAATAATTGAATTACTATTGAAGCAGTAATGTATGGAGTAATTGACATAGCAAATATAGAGAATCTTGAAAATGCTCCACCTGAGATTAAGTCTATTAATCCTGCTATTCCATTACTAGCATTTGACATTGCTTCATTTAAAGTAACAGTATTTACACCAGGTACTGTAATAAAACATCCAAATCTAAAAAGTACAATTAAAAGTAATGTGTATAAAATTCTTTTTCTTACATCTGGTGTTTTAAATGCATTAATAATAGTTTTAAACATTAAATCACCTCTGTCTTTCCGCCTAAAGCTTCAATTTTTTCTTGTGCAGCTTTAGTGAATTTTACAGCTTTAACATTTAATTTTTTTTCTAATTTACCTGTTGCTAAAATAACTATACCATCATTTGCTTTACGGATAATTCCGTCTGCAATTAAGCTTTCTGCTGTAACATCTTCCTTGCTAGATTTATTAAGCATTGTAAGTGTTACTTCTGTATAGTTGTTAGCGTGAACACTATTATTAAATCCTCTTTTTGGTAATCTTCTATATAAAGGAGTTTGACCACCTTCAAAGCCTCTTCTTACTCCACCGCCACTTCTAGCTTTTTGTCCTTTATGTCCTCTTCCAGAAGTTTTTCCAAGACCTGAACCAACTCCACGACCTACTCTTGTTCTTGTTTTTGTTTTTTGTGCTGGTTTTAACTCGTCTAAATTCATTTTGCGATTACACCTCCTATTAATATTCTTATTTTTTATATTATAATATTTCTTCTACTGTCTTTCCTCTTTTTTTAGCTATTTGTTCTGCTGTTTTCATACTTTTTAATCCTTCTATTGTAGCATAAACAACATTTCTAGGATTGTTAGTTCCAATAACTTTAGTTCTAATGTCTTTATATCCTGCAAGTTCTAATACTGGTCTTACACTACCACCAGCGATAACTCCAGTACCTTCTGAAGCTGGTTTTAACATAACACTAGCACTACCAAATTTTCCAACATATTCGTGTGGTATAGTTGTTCCTACAACTGGAACTTCAATTAAATTCTTTTTAGCTTCTTCTATAGCTTTCTTTATAGCATCTGGAACTTCAGAAGCTTTTCCATTTCCTACACCAATATGACCGTTTTCGTCTCCAACAACAACAACAGCACTAAATCTAAAAGTTCTACCACCTTTAACAACTTTTGCTACTCTGTTAATTGCAACTACTTTTTCTTTTAATTCTGATGTATTTTCTGATTGCACTTTATTTTCCCTCCTTTTTTTGTCAGGGGACAAATTTTAATTCTACTTTTTTATATTCACTAGGGCTAAAATATGTCCCCTTCCCTTGTGAACTATTAACTTTTATTTTTTAGAATGTTAATCCGCCTTCTCTAGCAGCTTCTGCTAATTCTTTTACAACACCATGATAAATATAACCGCCTCTATCAAAAACAACTTCTTTAATATTTTTTTCTAAAGCTCTTTTTGCTATTAAAGTACCTACTTCTTTAGCAGCTTCTTTATTTGAGTGTTTTTCTTTTACTTCTTTATCTAAAGTAGAAGCTTGAACTAGAGTATTTCCTGCTACGTCATCAATTACTTGTACATAAAGATTGCTATTGCTTCTAAATACGCATAATCTTGGACGTTCTGCAGTTCCAGAAATTTTATTACGTACTCTTATATGTCTTCTTTCTCTTTCTGCTTTTCTATCTATCTTTTTAATCATCTTTCTACTCCTTTCTACTAATGTAACAGCATTTTTTATTTTTTACCAGCCTTACCTTCTTTACGTCTAATATGTTCTTCAGCATATTTAATACCTTTACCTCTATATACTTCAGGTGGTCTTTTAGTTCTAATTACAGCTGCAGTTTGACCAACTAATTCTTTATCAATACCTCTTACTGTAATATGGTTAGCATCAGTTAAGTCAAAGCTAATTCCTTCTGGAGCTTTTATTTCAACTGGATGTGAATATCCTAAGTTTAATACTAAGTCATTTCCTTTCTTTTGAGCTCTGTAACCAACACCATTTATTTCTAAGTTTCTTTTAAATTCATTTACAACACCTTCAATCATATTATTGATTAAAGTTCTTGTTAAACCATGTAAGCTTCTGTTTTCAGCTTCATCGTTAGGTCTTGTTACTGTTATAGTATTTTCTTCTATAACAACAGACATATTTTTATGTAAGTCTTTTTCTAATGTACCTTTTGGTCCTTTTACAGTAATGTGGTTATCATTTAAAGTAACTTCAACTCCTGCTGGTACATTAATAGGCTTATTTCCTATTCTTGACATTTTAGTTCCTCCTTTCTTACCAAATATATGCTAGTACTTCTCCTCCAAGTCCTTCTTGTCTTGCTTCTTTATCTGTTTTAATTCCTTTTGATGTAGAAATTAAAGCAATACCTAAACCATTTAGAACTTGTGGCAATTCTTCTTTAGATGCATATACTCTTAATCCTGGTTTACTAATTCTTCTTAAACCTTCAATTACTTTATTACCTTTTTCATCATATTTTAATGTTATACGAATTACGCCTTGATTAGTATCATTAATTTCTTCGTAAGCAGTAATATATCCTTCTTTAAATAGAATATTAGCAATAGCCTTTTTCATATTTGAAGCAGGAACATCAACTGTCTTATGTTTTTGACTACTTGCGTTTCTAATTCTTGTTAACATATCTGCTATTGGGTCAGTTGTATTCATATTAATCTTTTCCCTCCTTATTTAATTTTTATAGAAAATTATTTTAATTCATTTTTTGATTATTTTCTTCTATTTCAAATTTAAATTAGTATATTGCAAGGAAAGCAAAAGCTAATTTAAACTTATTAAATTTGTTTCAAAATTAGTAGGATGCTAGGCAAACGAAATAAAAATTTTTGAGATTATACTCTTGTATATCGTAAAAATTTTTATGAAGTTTAACGACGCAGACTGCTGATTTTCAAACAAATTTCTACCAGCTTGCCTTCTTAACTCCTGGAATCTCTCCCTTATGAGCTAATTCTCTAAAGCAAACACGGCAAATTCCGAATTTTCTAATATATGCATGTGGTCTTCCGCATATTTTACAACGATTATATTCTCTTGTTTTATATTTTTGTTCTCTTTGTTGTTTTACTTTTAAAGACTTTTTAGCCATGAATTTCTCCTTTCCTTTTACTACTAACTAATTTTGAAATGGCATTCCTAATAAAGAAAGTAATTCTTTTGCTTCTTCATCAGTTTTAGCTGTAGTAACGAATATAATATCCATACCTCTAATTTTATCAATTTTATCATATTCAATTTCAGGGAAAATTAATTGTTCTTTAATACCCATTGAATAATTTCCTCTTCCATCAAATGAGTTGTTAGATACACCTCTAAAATCTCTTACTCTTGGTAGAGCTGTATTAAATAGTTTGTATGCAAAATCGTACATTTTTCCACTTCTTAATGTAACTTTGCAACCAATATTAACACCTTCTCTAATTTTGAAAGCAGCAATAGCTTTCTTTGCTTTTGTTACAATAGGTCTTTGACCTGTAATTATAGTCAAATCATTCATTGTATTATCTAGTGCTTTTGGATTGTCTTTCATATCTCCTAATCCAACATTAATAACTATTTTTTCTAGTTTTGGAACTTCCATTACAGATTTATAATTAAATTTTTTCATTAATGCTGGTATAACTTCTTTTTGATATTGTTCTTTTAATATTTCCATAAGTCTTAAATAGACCTCCTTCCTACTTTAATTTATTTCCACATTTCTTGCAAACACGTACTTTTGTATCTCCTTCTACTAAGTAACCTACTTTTGTTGCTTTGTTACATTTAGGACATACTACATTTACTTTGCTGCTATGTATGCTACATTCTACTGGAATAATTCCGCCTTCTTCTCCTTGTTTTCTAGGTTTAATATGCTTTTTACGAATATTAACACCTTTAACTATTACTTTTTGTGTTTTAGGGATTACCTCTAAAACTTCTCCTGTTTTTCCTTTATCATTTCCTGATAATACCTTAACTGTATCACCTTTTTTTATTTTCATTTTTATTTTTCACCTCTTTTTCTTAGTTTTATAAGGTTTTTTGTTTTTATTTTTTTCGTAAAATAAATCAAAAACGAGTATTGCTAGGCAACCAAGCAAAAATTTTTGAAATTATACATATTGTATATTGAAAAAATTTTTGTGAAGGTTAACAACGCAAGACGAAGTTTTTCATTTATTTTAAAGAACCTCTGGAGCTAATGAAAGTATCTTCATATACTCTCCATCTCTTAATTCTCTAGCTACTGGTCCAAAAATACGAGTTCCTTTTGGTGTTTTATCATCTTTTATAATAACAGCTGCATTTTCATCAAATCTTACATAAGAACCATCTGCTCTTCTAATTGGCTTCTTTGTTCTTACAACAACAGCTTTTACTACATCACCTTTTTTTACAACTCCACCGCCAGGTATAGCTGTTTTTACCGATGCAACAATAATGTCTCCTACACTTGCATATTTTCTATATGAACCGCCTAAACATCTAATACACATAATTTCTTTTGCACCAGTGTTATCAGCAACTTTTAATATACTTTGTTGTTGTACCATTTTCTTTCTCCTCTCTACTATTTTTAATTCTCTATCGGGTACACATCTTTCCCTATGGTCATTTCTACGAAGTCAAGATATGTCCCGCGCCGGGTTTAGTTATTGTATATTATTTTATAACTGCTTTTTCTAAAACTTCAACTACTCTCCATCTTTTATCTTTAGAAAGTGGTCTTGTTTCCATTACTTTTACTTTATCACCTATTTGACATTGATTGTTTTCGTCATGAGCTTTTAATTTATATGTTCTTTTTTGTATTTTTCCATACATTTTGTTCATAACATTAGTCTTAACAGCTACAACAACTGTCTTATCCATTTTGTCAGAAACAACTGTGCCAATCATTTCTTTGCGAAGATTTCTTTCTTCCATTTTCTATCTCCTTTCTCTACTATTTTCTTCTTTTTAAACGAAGAAGAAACGAGTATAACTAGGCAACCTAGCTCAAAAATTCTGAAGCATACTATTTGTACGTTGATAAATTTTTGTGCGATGGTTAACAAAGTTAGACGAAGTTTATTGTTCGTTTGCTAGTTCTCTTTCTCTTAGAACTGTCTTAATTCTTGCAATGTCTTTTTTCACTTCTTTAATTTTCATAGGATTGTCTAATCCATTTGTTGCTAAACTAAATCTTAGTTTAAACAATTCATTTTTTAACTCTCCTAGTTCTTTTTCTAAATCTGGTGAAGACATTTCTTTTATTTTATCTATCTTCATCGCTATCACCACCTACATTTACAGTTTCTCTTTTGACAAACTTACATTTTACAGATAGCTTGTTAGCTGCTAGTCTTAATGCTTCTTTTGCAGTTTCTTCTGGAACTCCTGCTATTTCAAACATTACTCTACCTGGTTTTACGGCTGCTACCCAGTATTCTACAGCACCTTTACCTTTACCCATACGAGTACCAATAGGTTTTGCTGTTATTGGTTTGTCAGGGAAGATTTTAATCCAAACCTTTCCACCTCTTTTTATATAACGAGTCATAGCAACACGGGCTGCTTCTATTTGATTTGAAGTAATTAGTCCAATCTCTTGTGATTGTAAACCGTATTCTCCATCTGTTACAGTATTTCCTCTTGTTGCTTTTCCTCTAATTCTACCTTTTTGTTGTTTTCTATATTTTGTTCTTTTTGGCATTAATGGCATTATTTGTCTCCTCCTTCCATTTGCTTCTTCTTAGCTGGAAGAACTTCTCCTTTATAAATCCAAACTTTAACACCGATTTTTCCATATGTAGTATCTGCTTCTGCAAATCCATAATCAATGTCAGCTCTTAAAGTTTGAAGTGGAATTGTACCTTCTTTATAGAATTCTGTTCTAGCCATGTCTGCTCCACCTAATCTACCAGATACAGAAGTTTTAATACCTAAAGCACCTGCTTTCATAGTTTTTTGCATACATTGTTTCATAGCTCTTCTAAAAGAAATTCTTCTTTCTAGTTGTCCTGCAATGTTTTCTGCAACTAATTGTGCATCAACATCAACATTTTTAACTTCAACAATATTTAAATTTACTGTTTTACCTATCATTTTTTCAAGTTCAGCTTTTAATTCTTCAGCAAGGTTTCCACCTTTACCAATTACTAAACCTGGTTTTGCTGTATAAACGTTTACTTTAACGAATTTTGCAGTTCTTTCAATTTCAACTTTAGAAATTCCTGCAACATATAATTTTTTCTTAACATATTCACGGATTTTATGATCTTCTACTAGATAATCACTAAAGTTCTTTTTGTCTGCATACCATTTTGAATTCCAGTCTTTAATAACACCTACTCTTAATCCGTTAGGATCCATTTTTTGTCCCATTTTGTTAAGTCCTCCTTTCTTAATCTCTTTCCTTTAACACGATTGTAATATGACTTGTTCTCTTTCTAATTCTTACTGCGCTACCTTTTGCAGCTGGTCTAATTCTTTTTAGAGTTGGACCTTGATTTGCATAAATTTCAGCAACATATAATTTTTCGTGTGCCATATGATGATTATTTTCAGCATTTGCAATAGCTGATTTTAATAATTTTTCAATAATTTCGCTTGATGCTTTAGGAGCATATTTTGCAATAGCTAAAGCTTCATCAATATCTTTTCCTCTAATTAAATCTGCTACAATTTTAACTTTTCTAGCTGAAATTCTAGCATATCTTAGAGTTGCTTCTGCTGTCTGAACTGTAACTTCTTCCACTTTATTTTCCTCCTTTTTTAAGATATGTCCTCATAGGGATTTTACTTATTATTTTTTAGTTGTAGTTTTGTCTCCTGCATGACCTTTAAATGTTCTTGTTGGTGCAAATTCACCTAATTTATGTCCTATCATTTCTTCTGTAATGTATACTGGTACATGTTTTCTACCATCGTGAACAGCTATTGTGTGTCCAACCATTTGTGGATAAATAGTAGAAGCTCTTGACCATGTTTTTATTACTTCTTTGTTTCCACTTTCATTCATTGCTTCAACTCTTTTTAATAGTTCAGGTGCAATAAATGGAACTTTTTTACTTGATCTTGACATCTATATTTCCTCCTTATTTTCTTCTCTTTGTAATCATTTTATCGCTTTGTTTATTTTTCTTTCTTGTCTTATATCCTAGTGCTGGTTTACCCCAAGGAGTCATTGGTCCTGCGTGTCCAACAGGAGCTTTACCTTCACCACCACCATGAGGGTGATCTACTGGGTTCATTACAGAACCTCTAACAGTTGGTCTAACTCCCATATGTCTTGTTCTACCTGCTTTACCAATTTTTACATTTTCGTGGTCTGCATTACCTACAGTTCCTATAGTAGCTTTGCATACAGCCATTACTAGTCTCATTTCGCCAGAAGGTAATCTTATATGTGCATATTTTCCTTCTTTAGCCATTAATTGAGCTTCTTGACCTGCAGCTCTAACCAATTTTCCACCTTGACCTGGGTTTAATTCTATATTATGAATCATAGTACCTACTGGAATATTTTCAATTTTCATACAGTTACCTGGTTTGATATCTGCTTTTTCTCCAGATACTACTTTATCTCCGTCTTTTAATCCAACTGGTGCTAAAATATATGCTTTTTCTCCATCTTCATATTGAATTAATGCTATATTTGCACTTCTGTTTGGATCATATTCTATACCAACTACAGTTGCTGGCATATCAACTTTATTTCTTTTAAAATCTATAATTCTATATTTTTGTCTATTTCCACCGCCTTGGTGTCTTACTGTAATTCTACCATATGAGTTTCTACCTGCATTTTTCTTTTTGGTTGCTAATAAAGACTTTTCTGGTTCTTTTTTAGTAATTTCTTCAAATGTAGAAACTGTCATATTTCTTCTTGATGGTGTGTAGGGTTTAAAGTGTTTCATTCCCATTTTTTTCTCCTTCCGGACTAATGAAAAACTTCGTCTTGCGTCGTTAACTTTCTCAAAAATTTATTCAACATACCCTAGTATAGTTTCATAAATTTTTGTTCAAGTTGCCTAGCAATACTTGTTTTTGATTCGTCCTTTTATTTAACTCAAAATATTTACGGATATTTTCCTGCTCCGCATAAACAGATATTTATTTATTCTCCTAGTTTAATCTAGATATTTTAAAACAAAGTTCTTAGATTAGAAATTAGAAGCGAGTATAACGAGGCAACCGAGCAAAAATTTTTAAGACTATACAAGTTGTATGTCGCAAAAATTTTTGTGAAGGTTAACAAAGTTAGACGACGCTTATAATTTCTAAGCTCCCATAAAGTGTTCAATAGAATCCTTATACTTCTTAGAAACTTTAACTTCTTTTCCACCTTTATCTAAATATTTAATGTCTCCTGGGTTTGTATCAATAGTAACTATTGCTTTTTTCCAGTCAGAAGTTTTTCCAGTTGTTTTACCTCTTCTTACTTCTTTTCCTTTAACACTCATAGTGTTTACATTTAAAGCCTTTACTTCAAAAAGTTTCTCTACTGCATTTTTAATATCAATTTTAGTAGCTTTTTTATTTACTCTAAAGGTATACTTTCCAGCTTGTAATTCATCATTACTTTTTTCTGTAATTACTGGTGCTATAATAACATCTTCTGGTCTCATTATGCGTACACCTCCTCTAATTTTTTAACAGTATCTTCTGTTACAACTAGATTTTTATGTTTTAATAAATCATATACATTGATTGTTCCAACTTGTAATGTTTTAACTCCTTCAATGTTTCTAGCTGATTTTTGAACTTTTTCATCTTTTTCTGGTAAAAGAATTACTGTTTTACCTTCTACTTTTAAGTTATTTAAAATTCTTACCATTTCTTTTGTTTTTATTTCTTTTAATGATAAGTTTTCAACAACTACTAATTCATTTTCTAGTACTTTTGAGCTTAGCATTGACTTAATTGCTAGTCTCTTTTCCTTTTTATTTACTGTATAATTGTATGAACGTGGTTTTGGTCCTAATGCTACACCTCCACCTACCCAATGTGGTGCACGAATACTTCCTTGTCTAGCTCTACCTGTACCTTTTTGTCTCCAAGGTTTTCTACCACCACCAGATACTTCGCTTCTTGTTTTAGTACTTTGTGTACCTTGTCTTTGATTAGCTAGGTAATTTACTAGAACACTATGTACTATTGCTTCATTTGGTTCAATACCAAATACTTCTTCTTTTAAGTCCATTGTCTTAACTTTTTTACCTTCTATATCATATACGTCTATCTTAGGCATTTGTCTTTCCCTCCTTATTTACTTTTTACACTTGTTTTTAGTTTTAATATTGCACCTTTAGCTCCTGGTACACTACCTTTTACTAAAATAACATTTTTATCTAAATCTACTCTTACAACTTCTAAGTTTTGAATTGTAACAGTTTGTCTTCCCATATGTCCTGGTAGTTTTTTACCTTTAAAAACTCTACCTGGTGTAGAAGTTGGTCCCATTGAACCTGGTCTTCTGTGATACATAGAACCGTGTCCCATTGGTCCTCTTGATTGTCCGTGACGTTTAATAACGCCTTGGAAACCTTTTCCTTTTGATGTTCCTTGGATGTCTAATTGATCTCCTACTGCAAAAACATCAGCTTTTAATTCGTCACCTACTTTTACATTTTCTACTGAATCCATTCTAAATTCTCTTAAATGTTTTTTAAGTGCTAATTTTGATTTTGCAAAATGACCTTTTTCTGGTTTGTTCATTTTACTTTCTTTTACTTCACCAAATCCTAATTGTACTGCATTGTATCCATCAGTTTCTACTGTTTTTACTTGTGCTACTGTACAAGGACCAGCTTCAATAACTGTAACTGGAATTACTTTTCCTTGTTCATCAAAGATTTGTGTCATTCCAAGTTTTTTACCTATTAATCCTTTTTTCATTTATATTTCCTCCTTATTACTATTGGCTAGTTTTTACTAGCTTGGTCTTAAGGCATTTTTATTAGATTATAATGTCTAATTTGTAACCTTTAACCTTTAGTTATAAAATTATAATTTAATTTCTATATCAACCCCAGCTGGTAAGTCAATTTTCATTAAGCTATCAACTGTTTTTTGTGTTGGGTAAAGAATGTCAATTACTCTTTTATGTGTTCTCATTTCAAATTGTTCTCTTGAGTCTTTGTGTTTGTGTGGAGAACGTAAGATTGTAACAATCTCCTTTTCTGTTGGTAGTGGAATAGGACCTGATACTTTAGCTCCTGTTTTTTTAGCAGTATCTACTATTTTTTCAGCAGACTGTTCTAAAACAACGTGATCATAAGCTTTAAGTCTTATTCTGATTTTTTCACTTGTTACTGCATTTTCTTTCTTAGTTGCCATTTTAAAATTCCCTCCTTCTATTTTTTCTAGGACTTTTGAGTCCTTTTTTGGTCGGAAGTTATAACGCACCCTGGTGTTTCTTTTTAACCCATATAAAAACCCAAACTTTGTATGATAAGATTGGGATAAGTGCTTGTTTTGTTTGTAACTTACCGCCTTGGTCTAAGCCACGACATACTCCATAAGAGTTCCCTCCAAACATAGTATTTTCTATATTTGTAGCCACATCTTACTTCATCGCCAAATACATACTTTATTATTATACAACGGTTATTGTATAAAGTCAACCATTTTTTCTATATTTACCATATTTTTTTTGTAAATCTATTTAACTTTTCACTTGACGTAATATAAAAAACACTAATTGTAGCGCTAGTAATATAATACTTTTTTAGAGCGTGGTTTCGTGTGGACCGACAAGGTAGAAACCGCTGAAGGATTGCACGAATATCAAATTATTTTTGTAATAGCAATCCGATTGCGGTTTCTTCACAGTTGGGGGTTGGAGCGATAAAAAGGTGCCCTCAAAAAACATAAATAACATTAAAACTCTATTTTTTCTTTTATATAGTTTTCTAGTTCATCTATTTTTATTCTTACTTGTTCCATTGTATCTCTGTCACGTACTGTTACACAATTATCTTCTAAAGTATCAAAGTCAATAGTAACACAGTAAGGTGTTCCTATTTCATCTTCTCTTCTATAACGTTTTCCTATACTTCCTGCTTCATCATAGTCACACATAAAGTTTTTAGATAGTTTTGCATATACTTCTTCTGCCTTGTCACTTAGCTTTTTAGACAACGGAAGTACCGCTACTTTGTATGGTGCTAAAGCTGGGTGTAAATGTAATACTATTCTAGTATCATCTTCTGCTATTTTTTCTTCCTCATAGCCATTGCATAAAAATGCTAGCGCTACACGGTCACATCCAAGAGATGGTTCAATACAATATGGTACAAATTTTTCTCCTGTTTCTTGGTCTAAATAGCTAAAGTCTTCTCCAGAATATTGCATATGTTGTTTTAAGTCATAGTCTGTTCTGTCTGCAATTCCCCATAATTCTCCCCAGCCAAATGGGAATAAAAATTCAATATCTGTTGTTCCTTTACTATAAAAACATAATTCTTCTAGGCTATGGTCTCTTAGTCTAAGATTTTCTTCTTTCATTCCTAAGTTTAATAGCCAATCTCTACAAAAAGCTCTCCAATATTCAAACCACTCCATATCTGTTCCTGGCTTGCAGAAAAATTCTAATTCCATTTGTTCAAATTCACGTATTCTAAAAATAAAGTTTCCTGGTGTAATTTCATTTCTAAAAGATTTACCAACTTGACCTATTCCTAAAGGTAATTTTCTTCTAGTAGTACGTAATACATTTTTAAAGTTTACAAATATTCCTTGTGCTGTTTCTGGTCTTAAATATATTTCTGAACTACTATCTTCTGTTACACCTTGAAAAGTTTTATACATTAAGTTAAATTTTCTAATAGAAGTAAAATCTTCTTTACCACATTTAGGGCAAGCAATATGATTTTCTTTAATAAAATTTATCATTTCTTCATCTGTCATACCATCTGCAACTATTTCTTTTCCATTGTTATGTACCCATTCTTCTATTAACTTATCTGCTCTATGTCTTGTTTTACATTCTTTACAATCTATTAGTGGATCACTAAAACCTCCTACGTGTCCTGATGCCACCCAAGTTTTAGGGTTCATTAAAATTGCTGCATCTAGTCCTACATTATATTTACTTTCTTGAACAAATTTTTTCATCCACGCTTTTTTTATGTTGTTTTTAAATTCTACTCCTAAAGGGCCATAATCCCAAGAATTTGCTAAACCTCCATAAATTTCTGAACCTGGATAAACATATCCTCTTGATTTGCATAAAGCTACTAATTTTTCCATTGTTAAGTCTGACATAAGTTATTCCTCCTTTAAATATTATATACAAAAAATTCGTCTCTAGCCTTTATAGCTAGGGACGAAATTTTATTTTTCCGCGGTTCCACCCTATTTGACTAAATTTAAATTTAGTCCACTTTATTTATTATGCTCCAAAGCTCCCCATATATTGCTTAAGGTTGGCTCTCACCTTTTCCAACTCTCTTTTGCTCAAGCTTTTATACTTTTTCTTTTTCATTGCATTATATGTTATTAGTCTACAAAATTGAATTCATCTTCAAATTTTTCTTTGAATATTTCAAATACTTTATTAAGAGTTTCTTCATCTTCAACACTAACGTAAGATTCTTCTTCTTCTGATTCTGAATCTTCTAATTTAAGAATAACTACTTCTCCAGCTTCTTCTGATTCTTCTGATTCTACTGGTAAAAGAACTACATATTCTTCTCCTTCATATTCAATTAAATCTAAAAATTCAAATTCTACTTCGTTTCCTTCTTCGTCATTAAGAACTAATATGTTGTCTAATTCTTCTCCCTCATTTAATTCTTCAACTTCTTTATTTAAATCTTCACTCATTTTAAATTTTCTCCTTTCAGTTTTTATATAAATAATTGTATTACTACAATGTTAATATCTATTTTTATTATTTGCATTTGTTTAAAATATATACTAGCTATTTTCTTGCTTTTTTATATATGTTTCAAGAATATATACAGCAGAAATAGTGTCCACAATTTGCTTTTTTTTGTTTTTATTTATGTTTAAATAGTTCATAGTTTTATAGGCTGCTACTGTTGTTAGTCTTTCATCTATAGTTTCTATTAGAATTTTAGGAAATTTGCATTTTAGTTTGTGAATAAATTTTTCTGTTACTTCTACTCTTTGTGTTTTACTTCCATCCATATTAATTGGCATGCCAATAACAAATGTGTCAACATCATATTTTTCTAAAACTTGTTCTAAAAATTTTAATACTATTTTATCATTTCCATTATGTTGCACAGTTTCCAAACCTTGGGCTGTAATTCCAAGTGCATCTGTTATTGCTAGTCCAACTCTACTATCTCCATAGTCAATTCCTAATTTTCGCATTATATTAATCTTCCAATCCAATATAATATTTTACCATTTTTTCTAATAGTTCATCTCTTTCTACTCTTCTAATTAAATTTCTTGCATCTTTATGACTAGTAATATATGTTGGATCTCCTGATAAGATATATCCCACTATTTGATTTATAGGGTTATATCCCTTTTCTTCTAAAGCTTCATATACTTGCTTTAAAATTTCTTTTGCTTTTATACTTTTGTCTTTCTCTACCTTAAAACTAACGGTTTCATCAGATATCATAATGATTCCTCCTTTATAAATAATTGATAGTGTTTTCTTCTTTGCTTGCGCTATCTAAATATTCTTCTAGTTTTTTTGTTAGACCATCTAACGCAGTTCCTTTATAATAAGTAGATACTACTACATTAAATTTTGGTGATGCAAATACTACTTTTTTATCATTATTATCAGACGTTTCTTTTTCTATTTTTATTTGTTCTACTTTTTGTTTTATATCTTGCATAAAGCTAACAACTGCATCTGTGTCTATTCCTGAAAATGCTATAGCAAATTTAGGTCCCATATATCTAACAAAAATATATTCATTTGATAAATTTTGTTTAATTTCTTCGGCCACTGCAGTTATTATTTGATTTCCAATTTTTCTACCAAATTTTTCATTTATTGCTTCTAAATTTGTAATTTTAAATAAACATATTGTAGATGTAGTATATCTGTTAATAATCTTTTTTCCTTCACCATATAAGTATTCTGCTGATTTTAAGCCACTAAATTCATCATCTCTAACAATATTTTCTATTATTTGTTGGTTTTCTACAGTTTGTAATACAGATACTATGTTATTTTTTACTACTTCTAGTATAGTAGTATCAATACTGTCAAATTCGTGTGGTTTGCTGCCTTCTATTATCCAATATCCAATATATACATTTTCTATATAAATAGGGAAAAATATTGCTGATTTAGCTCTACCAAATTCCATTTTTTGATATGGTAGCCTTTCACCCTCTTTTTCTACAGTAATATATTTTGGGGTTGCTGTACTAATGCTGTCTTTAAATATATCTTCATTTTGTAAATTTCTTAATGCATCCCAGTGTTTTTCGTCTACATTTGAAGCTTTTACTATATATTCTGTTCCATTATATACAACTATTGTAGAATATCTTATATTATATCTTTCAATTAAAATATTGTTAATTTTTTTAATTTTTTCATCTATAGAGCTTAGTTCACTAATTGTATTCATAAAATCTTGCAATACATTTAGGTTTGTTATCTTTTGATTTAAATTATTAAAACTTTGTATTTTTTTATTTATTGACATATTATAAACTAGTAAAGCTACAATCATTGCTACTAATATTATTATTAATGCTATCAAAAAAACACCCCTTTTCTTGCAATTCTAATGATTATTTTTCATTTTATTTAAAGTACTATTTATTTTATTTGAAAAATTGTTACTGCTATAGTTACCATAATTATTACTTGTATATGTTGTACTATTAATTAAAGGATATACCATATTCCCTAGTTTATTAAGTGCATTCATAAATTCTCTAGTATAACCATTTAATGTGATTTTACAATTAATTAATCCTTCTAAGTAATTTGAATAAGATTGCTCGTCAAATGGAATTACGCAATATTGTACAGAATCTTTATCAAATAGTTCTGTCATATATGACATTGATGGATCATTGTAAAATGCCATTCCGCCTATAATAGTTTTTTCTGATACACTTCTCATTCTTAGAGCTTTGTTTATAACTACTCTAATTTTTATAGGATCTAATAAGTTTTTAGCTTTTAGTTCTCTTAAAAATGCTGTAAGTGGTTGTATTGTTAATACATCGTAACTTTGTACTAAGTATAATTCTTGAGCCTCTTTAAAATATCCATAATTAGTATTAAAGTCACAATCCAAAAGCACTAATGAATGGTTTTTAACCAATGTTTCTAAAATATTTTGATAGTCATCTGCATTTGAAATTTCTCCCGGAAGACTAGTATATACAGTTAAGTTTTTATGAACTTGTATCCCTTTGGCTTCTCCCATTTTTAAATTTTCAAATGAAGATGTTGCTATTTTTCTTAAACTTTCTTCATTTTCTGTATATATATAATATGAATTTTTATTTTTTGTTAAATCTAATATAGCTGTATTAATGCCTTGTGTAGAAAGTATTTCTGCTACATTATTTACTAAGAATGATGTTCCATTTTTAGAAGTTCCTATAAATGCAACTATTTTTTTGTCTTTTGTTAAACTGCTTGTTAAGTCTGTTCCTGTTGAATAGTAATATCTATTTTTGCTTTCTACTTGTTTTGGTTCTTCTCTTTGTTGTGCTGCAAAGATATTTTCTTGAGTAGTTGGTTCAGTATATTTATTTTCATTATAGTTATTATAATTGTTATAAGCATTAACTTTTTTACTGTAATTATCATCTGGTTTAACTGTTGGATGTACTTTTTCTTCTAAAGTAGTTTCCTGTTCAAAAAAGTCGTCATCTAAACCTGGTAAAATCATATTACTTTCTACTTTTTTTGGTGCAACTACATCATTATCTTCTACAAGATTTGTTTTGTTTGTTGTTTCTTCTTCATCTACTAATCCAAATAAATTTACTAATTCGTCATTTTCTTCTGATTGAGTTTGTTGTACTTGCTGCACATCTTCAGCGCTTTGTTTTTTAGGTCTGCCTCTTCCTCTTTTTACTGTTGGTTCTTGTTGCATAACTGGCTCTCCTAAATTTTTTCTTGGTCTGCCTCTTCTTCTAGTTTGTTCTTCTACGGCTTCTTTTTGTTCAGATTCTATATTTTGTATAGGCTGTTCTTGTTTATAGCTATTTTCTATTGCTGATTCGGCGTTTTTATCATCCTCAAAGAAATCGTCAATAGATTGTATTTGTTCAGGTTCTATTTTTTTAACTTGTTTGGTATTAATTGTTGATGGTATAATAACTGGTTCTGTCATTCTGCTTTTATTTAAGTTTTTTTCAATTATGTCTAATTTTATATTGTCTTCTTTTTGTACAGGTTTATTTACTTTTTTATTTTTTGCATAGTTGTTGTATGGTGATTCTTCTGGTGTAACTCTTTTTTTAACTGGAGCAAAAGAAACAATTTCTTGATATTTAGGACAGTTTGCTTCTAAAACAGCTTTAACATTTAATGGCAAAAATTTTGCTATTAGTTTTAATTGAGCATCAGAGTATTGTGTAGAGATATGGTCAAATGTTTCTACATATCTGTCTTCATTTTTTCCTAATTTTTTATAATAATTTAAAATATTCTGAATGTCTTCTTCACTAACGCTTTCTTCACTTTCTGATTTGTAGTCAACATCATCAGAGTCTATTCTGTAGTATATTTTTGCTTCTTTTTTAGTACGTGGATGATTTAAAAGTTCACATACTTCTGTTATACTTCTATCTTTTTCAATAAGGGCGTTATATACTCCTATACCAAATAATTTTACTAATAAAGAGTCTGATTTTGCTCTTCTATCAGCACAAATCAAAATAATAGGAATATCATTTCCGTCTTCATCTGTTGCTTCGTCACTAATATTGTCCATTTTTTCAAAAATAAACCTGTCTATAGAGTCATAGTTATTATTTGAAAATGGTTGTAAGTCTTCACTTACTACTATTCTATCGTAAGTTTTATCTTTTTGTAATTCTTTAATAATTGCATTAAAATAATACACATTTTTAGCTGATATAATTTCTTTATACTGTTGTTGATATTTTTTCATAATTGACTCAGAAATGCTTTCATTATTAACTGCAAATAATACCTTCATTAGTTTTAACCCCTCCAACCTTTTACAACAATTGCAAAAATTAATGGCAATACTTGGCAAATTACCATTACTGTAATAATAGCAACTAGTACGCCAAATCCTTTGTCTTGAACATCTAGTTTTCTAATACCTATAACATAACGGTAAATTGCTGCAAATACAATTCCAACAAATCCAAAAGGTATACTATAAATTCTAACAATATTTAACATATATGCAGCCAATCCATAAGTATTATTTCCATATGCTACTTGATAATCCTCTAAAGATTTTAAAGCTTTATCTTTTAATTCTACTAAGTTAGTAGTCACTGTTTCTGAAGATATTGTGTTATTTGATTCGTTTGTTGCATATACCATAACTGTTCCAAATATAATTAAAAAAATAAATAAAATTGCGACTAATTTCTTCATTAAATTATTTGCCCCTTCCTTTTATTTCTACTTCTATTTTTTCACTTATTATATAATACAATAAAGTACACAAAATAGCAAGAATAAACTGGAATATTTTTTCAAAATTCATAAATACACCAATTAAATAAAACATAATACTTCATTTGTTGCAAAAAACTATACAAATTTACTCATTTTTACTTGAGAATTTTGTATAGTTTTCTTGTCTACAGGTTTCAGTTTTACTTTACACAAAGTGAGCACCTGAACGAAATGGCGCAGCCGTTGTTTGAAGTCCCGTGGTAGTACCTACCTAGAGTCGTGCGGCTGCTGTTATGGTAGGCACCTCCTCTGTAACCACAAGGATAGCTGGAATCCGTAGAGGTTTCTGTTGTCCATTCTAAAACATTTCCTGCTATATCTTGTATATTACATTCTTTATCTTTATTTGCTCCTGCTTTAGCTATACTAGTATTTATATCAGTTCCTTTTTTTGTTGCATAAGTTGAATCTGAATAGGCTTCTATAAATATTATTGCTGTATCCCATGCATAACTATTTATTAAATCACTATAATATTTTGCAGTACTTGAATATGGGTACATTGCTTTTGCAGCTATTGCTGCATTTGGTTGAGTTAT
>JBJFEZ010000046.1:0-1535 GCA_051891195.1 Clostridia bacterium | reverse complement strand
CCATGGTAATGGGGATGATGGACGCGTTACAACAAGTTTAATGAAAAATGAGAATGTGAAAGAAGCTGGTGATGCTGTAGGAAACGAATAGAGCATTTTAGACAGTAAAAATTAAGGAAGGGAATTTCGAAATGAAAATTGTACTTGGCGTAAATATAATGATTGAATTTGAACTTGGGAAAGCTAAATAATATTAAAGTTTGGGTAAATTTTCAACTAGAGATGTCTGGATAATTTAATGAATTGTTAGTAAAAGATCTTTTTTATTATTTTAAAAATAGTTTTATGTCTGGTTTTGAGTTCAGTACTTGGCACCAGTTAGATCGATTTGTAATTTACAAAGACTTAATTGTTCTTGTTCACTCATATCATTATTTATTATTTAAATTCTATTGGTCTCCTAACAATAAAGCTCTCATTTCATCCGTTTTTGCATAATCTATAGCCATTTTTCCAACGTTATTTTTTATATTTTTGTCAGCTCCATGTTCAATTAAATATTTAGCAGTATCTATAGCGTTGTTATCACTAGCAGCAATCAATGGGGAATAAATTTTCTCCCTAATATTGTTGTAGCTGTAGCCATCATTTACATTTAATCTTATTTGTTCAATGAAATAATCTAGTAACTCTACATAATTATGCTTAGCAGCCTCTACTACTGCTTGTTGATCTACAAGTGCCCCAGCATTTAAAAGTTCCTTGAAAATCAATGTATTTTCATGTACATCTTCATTAGTTTTTATATGTTCTGTCCGTCCAAGACTAAAAAATTGTGTAGCCTCAACGTAATCAGAAATAACTTTTCCAGAAACAATTTCATTGGCACCATTTGCTAAAAGAAGTTTTACTAATTTCAAATCTCCTTTATCGTACTCATCTAAAACCCTATAAAGTGGAATATTTGCACCAGATACATACTGTACCGCGCCTTTTTCTATTAGGAGCTTTGCTATTTCGTAATCTCCTACAGAAGAGGCAAAACTTAATGGTAAATCACCATAATTTTCATCATCAAAATAAGTGGGACAATTCACTTCTAATCCAGAATTAATTATCTTCTTTATTGCTTTTTTATCTGGATTTGTTTTTAAATATAGTTTTATAAATTCATTAGACCTTTCATAGTCCTTTTTTGAATATTTTTTGGTTAGTGAGTGGGACAAAGTATAAGACTTATATTTTACTTCTTGATGACTAAATTCTTTTTGATACTTACTTATAGATAAATAAGCTATTAACAAAATACAAATGATGAGCCACCAATATTTTTTCATCGTTTTCTCCTTTATTAACTAATTTCAACAGGTAATTAAAGGCTATATAAAAAATTTTAGGAAAAACAATAGGAAGTTTTAAGCATTGCCTCAATTAAAAGTACACTCTTTAAATAGCTTACATAACCAGTTGACACTACTTTAATAATACATTAAAAGGGAATTTTTCCAAATAAAAAATAACAATGCTAAGTGTTCTCTCTAATATAATCATATGCTTTATCTCCCTAGTGAGTTTAATAGAAAAAGTCAAATCAG
>JBJFEZ010000045.1:0-7653 GCA_051891195.1 Clostridia bacterium | reverse complement strand
GCTAACTATTTCTAACTCGTCATTCTTCGAACCACTTGTATGCTCTAAACTAACAGTTTTATAGTCTTTACAATATGAAGATAGGCTGTAAATTGTAACCATTTTTTACAAAAATATTATGTTATGTTTTTTATAAAATTTATCATAATAATAAATGAAAATTTATTTTTAGGAGTTTTTATGAAAAAGTATATTTTGCCAATAATTTTATTTATTATTATCTTAGCTATATTTATATATTATTTTGCCTTTTATAAGCAAAATAATTCTACAAATTATAATGCTACAAAAATTGGTACAGAAATTGAAAATTCTACTACTAATTCTTCTGTTGTTAATCATCAAATTATTTCCGAAACACAAAATATTGAAACTACACTTTCTGAGTTTTCTACAAAAATTCAAATTGATGATGATAATCGTGATAAAAATATAATGTTAACAGCATCTTTTATAAATGGAACTGTTATAAAAAATGGAGATACCTTTTCTTTTAATAATACCGCTGGCAACCCAACTCCTGATAGGGGCTATGAAAAGGCTGGTGTATTTGTTAATGGTCAAAAAGTAAAAGGCTATGGCGGTGGTAATTGTCAAGTAAGCACAACTATATATAATGCTGCTTTAAAGGTAGATGGTATTGAAATTACAGAAAGGCACGAACATGGTATGCCTGTTGGTTATGTAGAAATGGGAAAAGACGCCACTGTTGCTTATGATGATTTGGATTTAAAATTTAAAAATAATACTGGCTATGATATTAAAATTTATGTAGAAGTTATTAATCATAAATTAACTGTTAAAATAGTGAAAATATAAATTAGTGTTCAATAATTATCATAAAAAAGACCTTATTGCAATAAAATTTATTAATTCATATTATGGAGGTTTTTATATGATAATTTCTAAATTAAAGCTTAAGTTAATTTATATTATTCTAATTATAACTCTTTTTATTCCAGTTATAACTTTTGCATCAGATAGTATTTTTGTATGGTCCCCTGATGTGCAAACTAGCCTAACAAATGCTAGTTTAAATACAGCTTCAACTACAGCTAATTTAAATTTAGATTGTGGTAGTGCTATTTTAATAGAACAACATTCTGGTCAAATACTATTTGAACAGAACTCGCACGAAAAGTTAAGACCCGCTAGCGTAACTAAAGTAATGTCTATTTTGCTTTTTATGGAGGCTATAGATTCTGGTAGGCTTTCATATACAGATAAAATTCCTTGTACTGAAAAAGCAGCAGGTATGGGTGGATCTCAAATTTGGTTAGATGTACGTGAGGAATTAACAGTTGACGAAATGTTAAAGGCAATTTGCGTTGCTTCTGCTAATGATTGTACTGTTGCAATGGCAGAATATTTAGCGGGTTCAACTGAAGCTTTTGTAGAACAAATGAACAAAAAAGCTAAAGAATTAAATATGAATGATACTACTTTTAAAAATTGTCACGGACTTGATGAAGATGGGCACGTTACTTCTAGTTATGATATTGCTTTAATGTCAAGAGAATTATTAAACAATCATCCTTCTATAACTAAATATACTACCATTTGGATGGATAGTTTAAGAGATGGAAAGTCGCAATTAGTTAATACTAACAAGTTAATTAGAAATTATAAAGGAGCAACAGGATTAAAAACAGGTTCTACTTCTTTAGCACTATATAACTTATCTGCTAGTGCTACACGTAATGACCTATCACTAATTGCGGTTATTATGAAAGCTCCTTCTAGCGCAGTTCGTTTTTCCGAAGCACAAAAATTGCTAGATTATGGCTTTAATAACTATACTTATACTCCTTTTGGCAATTCAGATAATATAATAAAAAATATTGCTGTTAATAAAGGTTTAAAATCATCTGTTTCAGTAGCTTTTGAAAGTAATAGTGGAGCTTTAATACAAAAAGGTCAAGAAAAAGATATTGTTCAAAGTATACAATTACCAGATATTATTCAAGCTCCTGTTTCAAAAGGACAAAAAGTTGGAGAAGCCAGTTATTCTTTAAATAACAAAGTAATAGCAACAGTTCCTATAATTGCTACAGAAGATGTTGGTAAAAATACATTTTTAAACATTACAAATGGAGTCTTATCTAAATGGTTTTCTTTATTTAGAACATAAAAATCTCTTCTTACGGTATTAGCAATATAATACTTTTTTAGAGCGTGGTTTCGTGGGGACCGACAAGGTAGAAACCGCTAAAGGATTGCACGGATATCAACTTATTTTTGTAATAGCAATCCGATTGCGGTTTCTTCGCAGTTGGGGGTTGGAGCTCTAAAAAAGTATTATATTGCTAATGCCAAAATTAACAGATTATTTTAGCATCATTCTATAATTTTCTTACTCTTGTATATTGTCTCCATTTGTCTCATCATATTGGTATTCATACACAGTTTGTTCTGGTCTATGAATTTTAGTACGTCTAGGAGTAGTTCTTGTTATTATATTTTCTGGTTCTTCTCCCAACTCTTCTATAGTCTGTTTTATTTCCTTTTTCATTTTTTCTTTACTTTTAAATTCATCCTTCTTTTCTTCTTTTTTATTTTGCATATTTTTATTTAAAAGATTATTTGTTTTTTCTATTAAATCTGGCACATAATCTAATAATCTATCAACGGATGAACAGTGCTCCACAGGCAATAGTTTTACATTGTTTTGTTGTACTACTAAGAATGCAACTGGAGAAATAGAAACTCCTGCTCCACTTCCTCCACCAAATGGTAGCCTATATTGAATAGCTTCCTCTTTATCTTTTTTTGTATATTCGTCAATGGTTTCACCTTTAAATTCACTACCTCCTGAAGCAAACCCAAAACCAACTTTTGATATTGGAATTATAACAATATTGTTACTTGTTTGTATAGGCTCTCCTATTATTGTATCTACATCAACCATATCTTTAATACTATTCATAGCTGTAACCATAAGATTTTCTATTGGATGTTGTTCGTTCATTTTTATCACTTCTTCCTTTCTTTATAACAGAATATATTATATTGATAATATGTACCAATTTTATTTCAATTATACAATTAAATTTAATTTTATATACAGTTTCGCTTTTATATATTGGTACTATATTATACTTATACCTTTTTTTATCTATAGTTTTTGCTACATATGGTAATATAATAGATATTATACTAGCAATATTAGCTACTAAAAAAGATGTTGTAACTGGATTTTCTACTCCTAATTCAAAATAAAAATCTAAATATGAAAGTTTAACTTTTAGCTTTTTTAGTTCTTTCAAATATTCAAATTTAAAATTATCTTTTAATATTTTATAATCTATTTTTTCTAACTGAATTTTAGAGTAATATTTTCTCATTTTTTTACTGTTTAAATGAAACCATAACCATTTTATATGATTACCTAAATATAATGAAAAAATAACAGCGTAATCTGGGTTGTTTTTGGGCTCTATATTTGATGCCTTTAAGTTTTTTATTTCTATATGTAGAGTAGAAAGTAAAAATAAAATTGTAATTAATATTAATAATATAAAAATTACAAGCAAAATTAAAACTAATATCATAATAACCTCCTTTTGAAGTTACTTAATATTAGTTTTTCCTTTTTATATTTTTTTAAACAAATATAGTTAAATTTTGTAATTTATTATCGTTTTGCCTTTTCTACAGTTATATCTCCAAATAGTTCTTCTTGAGCAGTAATTACTTTATTTCTTCTTGATAATTCTAAAAGTCCTGTAAATGCTGTCATTACTTCTTGCTTGTTACATTTTTTTACAGAAAATAGTTTATTAAATACAAATTTATTTTTACGAATAAGCTCTTTAAACATAACTTTTATTTTACTTTCAACAGTATATGTGTCTGTAATTGCTATTTTTTCAATATTTTTAGCATTTTGATTTAGTTTTTGTGCATTTTTTTCTACCAAACTTTTATACACTTCAGAAATATTTTCTTTTGTATATGTTGCTTCTAACTTTTGTTTTGGAAGCTCTATAATTTCAGGGTTTTTAAATATTTTTTTGTTGTTTTGTTCTATAGCTTCTCTTAGTTTTTTTGTAATTTCTTTATATTTTTTATATTCTATAATTCTTCTTAATAGTTCTTCTTCTGTTAGTTCCTTTTCATCTTCAACTTGATTAGGTAAAAGAGTTTTAGATTTTAAATATAGTAAAGTAGAAGCCATTATTAAAAACTCACTTGCAATTTCTAGGTTTAATTTTTCCATAGCATTTAAATATGCAATATATTGGTCTGTAATTTCACTTATTTTTATATCACAAATGTCCATTTTGTTTTTATCTATTAAATGGCATAGTAAGTCTAATGGTCCTTCAAAATTGTCTATTTTTACTTTATATTTATTTGTTTCTAATGTTAATACGTTTTGCATTTTTGCTCCTATTAATATTTATAAAATTTAATTGTGTCATTCTTCAGTTTCTAATTCATCAAAAGCATTTTTAACACATTCTGACGAATAACCTTTTCTATATAAAAATTGTTCTATTTCTTCTTTTTCCATTTGAGTTTGTTTTTTTAGTATAATTTTTTTTGCACAATTTAGCTGATATTTTTCTAATTCATCTTCATTATTAGAAAAATATGTGTCTATTATATCACTGCTAATTCCTTTTGTATATAATTTATTTCTTATTTCTTTTATAGAAAGAGTGTTTATTGCCATAAATTCGTTTACTGCTCTTTCTATATAATTTTTGTCATTAATATAACCAATTTCTTTTAAGTGCTCAATAACATCTTCTAGCAAATTTTCATTAGCAGAAGAAGAGAACTTTTGAAAGACTTCTCTTTCTGTTCTCTTCTTATACATAATATATTTTAGCACTTTAGTTTTTAATTTATCAAATTCTTCTATATCGTTGTACAATTTATTCACCTTTTACTATAATATATTATTCTTCTAGCTCTTCTTCAGTATCTGCTTCTTCTTCACCTAAACTTTTTTCAAAAGCTTTTGAATAATTTTCTCTAATTTTGTTTTCTACTTCTTCAGCAACTTTTGGATTATTAGCTAAATATTCTTTAACATTTTCTCTACCTTGTCCTATTCTTTCTCCATTATAACTAAACCAAGAACCACTTTTTTCAATAATGTCTAAGTTAACAGCTGCATCTAATATGTTTCCTTCTTTTGAAATTCCTTTACCATATATTATATCAAATTCAGCTTCTCTAAATGGTGGAGCTACTTTGTTTTTAACAACTTTTACTCTTGTACGGTTACCAATAACTTCTCCATCTTGTTTTAAGCTTTCAACTCTTCTAATGTCTAATCTAACTGAAGCATAAAATTTTAAAGCTCTACCGCCAGGTGTTGTTTCTGGGTTACCAAACATAACACCAACCTTTTCTCTTAATTGGTTAATAAATACTATAACACATTTAGATTTATTAATTACACCAGCTAATTTTCTTAAAGCTTGTGACATTAATCTTGCTTGTAATCCAACATGTGCATCTCCCATATCTCCGTCAATTTCTGCTTTTGGAACTAAAGCTGCAACTGAGTCAACCACAATAATGTCTAGTGCGCCACTTCTAACTAAGGCTTCTGCAATTTCTAATGCTTGCTCACCAGTGTCTGGTTGAGAAACTATTAAGTCATCTATATTAACCCCTAAATGTTTTGCATAAACTGGGTCTAACGCATGTTCTGCATCAATAAAAGCTGCTTCTCCTCCCATTTTTTGTGCTTCTGCAATTAAGTGCAATGCTAAAGTAGTTTTTCCAGAAGACTCAGGTCCAAATACTTCTATAATTCTTCCTCTAGGAATACCACCTATTCCTAATGCTATATCTAAGCTTAAAGCTCCTGTTGGAATAGCCTCTACATTCATTTCTGTATAATCTCCTAATTTCATAACAGAACCTTTTCCAAATTGTTTTTCAATTTGACCTAATGCTGCCTCTAATGCTTTAATTTTTTCTGAATTTTCTTTACTCATTATTTATTCATTCCTTTCACTGTTTTTAATTTTATAAACGTTTGTTTGTACTTATTATATACTAACAATTTTATTTGTCAAGTATTTTTTATAATTTTTTTCTTATTGCCTATACCAGTTAGAAAAATTGTAAAAAATGCTATACCAGTTTGGGTTTATATCTCCAAGTAAGTTTGTAGAGTATGCTATTACATCATTATTGTAATATAGTCCTATATAAGGTATATCTTGCTCATAAATTTCAAAAATTCTATTATATTTTTCTTTTATAGTTTCTTCGTCTTTAATGCTATTCAAGTCATTTAAAATAGTGTTAATTTCTTCATTTTCATAATTTGCTAAGTTGTCTTTTCCTAAAAGTCCATTTAAATCTGGTGCTATTGGAGTATATATTCCTGTTAATAGCATTTCATATTGGTGATTTTTTAGGTAATTTTGATATTGAGTTTGAGAAATTTTTTGAATATTAATTTTTATTCCTGCAGATTCTAATTGAGTTTTTAATTCTTCAGCTACTTTTATTCTTTGAGTATCATTTTTATTTACCGCTAAATCTATGTTGATAGTTTTGGTTATACCATTAATCTCTTTTTGCCAAATTCCATATTCAAACTTCCAACCTGATTCTTTTAGAATTTCTTTTGCTTTTTCTACATTTGATTTTTTATATACATAATTTTTTAATAAATAATTGTTGCTATCTATAGAATAATTTGCTACTGTAGCTTTATTTTCTAATATTGATACTGTTATTTTTTCTTTATCTATTATTTTGTTTATAGCTTGTCTAACTTCTTTAAATTGTAAAATACCATTTTGACAATTTAAAGCTAAATAATCATATTCTCTATTTGCGTATGTTTTTTTGCCATACCCCATAGTTCCTATATATTCTTCTATATTGTTATTATTTGTATGAATAAAATCTATGCTACCTAATTTAAAAGCATTATACACTTTTCCAGTAGAATCATATATATTTATAGTTATTGTTTTAAAATTGCTGTCTTCAATATCTATATTTCTATAATTATTATTTTTTTCAAGCTCTATTTTTTCTTTTTCTATTGCTGAAATTTTATACTTACCTGTTCCTAAAGGCACTTTATTAGAAGATTGTATATCTATATTTTTATATTGTTTAGAAGAAATTATAGGGAAAATAAGATTGTATTCAAAAAGTGGTACTTCTTGCGTTAGTTCTATACGTACTGTATAGTTGTCTATAATTTCTACTGATTTTATGTTTTTTACGTTTTCATAATAAATAGAATTTTTTAATTCTTTTAATTGTTCAATAGAAAATTTAACATCTGTAGATGTAAATTCACTATTATCTTGCCATTTTACATTTTCTTTTAATTTAATTAAATAGTAATTTTCCTCTAATTTTGACCATTCTTTAGCCAAGCAGTTAGTTATTTTATAATCTTCTGTAACTGTAAGTAATGGTTCGAATATTAATTGATTTATATAAATTACTTCTCTATTATTAGTTATATATGGATGCATACTGTCAAAATCAGAAATTCCTAGTCTAAGTTCTGTAATCATATTTACAATTTTGTATGATATTTCTTGACTTTCTTCTTCTTTGTTTTTAGAATTTTCTACTATAAAAAATGCTCCACCTGCAATAACAAATAAAATAAATATAACAATTATAATCTTTAATGAATTTATTTTCATTGTG
>JBJFEZ010000044.1:0-1616 GCA_051891195.1 Clostridia bacterium | reverse complement strand
CTCTTTTTTATGACTTTATACCTAGGATAATTTGATATATTTTACGTTATTTGTTAAATTAGATTATACTTAGACATGACAAAATAGGATATCTATAAATATCCCATATAATGTAAATATTTAAGCTATCGCTTTTGTATAAAAAGATACACCTAATCTATTTTGTTGAATTTTATTATGAAGTTTATTTAAATTATAAGCGAGAGCTAAAAGTGTAAACTCTACTTTTACGTTTTTCTTACCTCTCGTTAAAAATCTTCTAAAGTTATGATTTTCTTTTATTACTCCAAATGCACCTTCAACTTGTATAGACCTATTCATTCTGGCTAATATACCAAATTCACTTGTTATATTATCTTGTGATTGTTTTCTTTTTGCTATAAATACAGGTGATACTTGAATCCTTTTATTGCCCTTTGATTTTGTACATTTTGATTTAATAGGACAATTATTACAATTTTCACATTCATATATTTTAGCTTTCGAAATATATCCAGACTTTGATTTTCTCGTGGTTCTAGCTATAAATTTTAATTCTTTATTATTAGCACAAGTATAAGTATCAGTTATTTCGTTATAAATCATATTTTCTCTTTTACCGATATTATTTTTAAACTTTTTACTTTTTGTATTTTCATAATTTTGTGGTTTTATAAATGATTTTTGATTATTTTTTTCTAAATAAACATAATTTTCTTCACTTTCATAACCAGAATCAGCTATTATATTTTCATATTTAGCCGGAAGGCTTTCGCCTAATTTATCTAAAAAAGGAATAAATGTGAGTTGATCTGATCTTTCACTAGAAATATCAACTCCAACTATATATTCACCTTCAACTCCTATTTGAATATTATATCCAGGTTTTAATTGAGCATTTCTCATATGATCATCTTTCATATGCATAAATGTAGCATCTATATCTGTCTTAGAAAAACTATTTCTTCCATTAAAAATAGAATTATATAAATCATATTTAGACTGTCTTTTTAAGTATTTATTGGCTTCCTCTATTAGTTTTTGAAGTTCTGTTTTTCTCTTACCTCTGCCGTAAACAAATTCTATATTTAATGATAATTTTATAACATTTAAAAATTCTAAAACCTCACGGAGTAATTTACTTTTAACTGTATTTTCAACAATTGAAAAGTTTTTATTAAATTTATCATTTATATTTTTAATAAATAATTTTATGTCTTCGCCTAAATTTATCTCATTTTTACTCACTGATTTTTTCCACACAAAAGTATATTTATTGGCGTTAGCCTCAATTTTTGTACCATCTATAAATAGATTTTTTAATTCAAGTTCATTACTTTCATATAACTTCATGATAAATTGATTAAATAAATCATCAAGTATAGGCTCTAATCTTCCTGTTCTAAATCTTGCAATAGTATTATGATCAGGAGCTTTGAAACCTTGTAATAACCACATAAAATTTATATCTCTTTTGCAGGCAAGTTCAATTTTTCTACTTGACCAAATATCATTCATGTATGCATAAACTAATATTTTAAATAGGATTTTAGGTGGAACTGCAGGATTTCTACCATTTGGGGAGTACGCCTCATATAATTTTTTATAATCTAATTCCTCCATCATTAGGCTTAGCA
>JBJFEZ010000043.1:0-8180 GCA_051891195.1 Clostridia bacterium | reverse complement strand
ATGGAAGTAAAAATAAATAAAGATATTAGAGAATTTAGTGAAAACATATTTTTTGGGCTGTCATTAAGGCAGTTCATTTTTTCTGTCTTGGCTTGTATTGTAGCAGTAATTTTATACTTTGTTTTAAAACCATTCTTTGGAATTGAAACATTAAGCTGGGTATGTATTTTAGGAGCAGTACCTTTTGCAGTATTAGGCTTTGTAAAATACAACGGAATGACAGCAGAAAAGTTTATTATGGCTTTTATAAAATCAGAGTTTATTATTCCAAAGAAATTGACTTTTAAATCTAAAAACATATATGCAGAAGTATTTAAACCAACAATAGACAGAAAGTTAAAACAAGGAATATTAAAGCCACAGAAAAAGAATAAAGAAAGAAAAATCAAGAAACCAAAAAAAGCTAAAAAGGAGGTAACTAACTATGATGAAAACACTAAAAAAGATATTTAAGCTAGACAAGGAAAAATTTAAAGTACCTAGATCTGTTCAAGATGTTATTCCTGTTAAGGCTATATGGGAAGATGGAATATTTCTTGTAGGAAATAATAAATATTCAAAATCTTTTAAATTTATAGATATAAATTATGCAGTTGCAAGTAAAGAAGATAAAGAAGCAATGTTTTTAGATTATTCTGCATTGCTTAATTCTTTAGATGCTGGAGCTACTACTAAAATTACTATAAATAATAGAAGAATAAACAAATTAGATTTTGAAAAAACAATATTATTAAAAGATTCTGGAGATGAGTTAGATAAATATAGAAAAGAATATAATCAAATGCTTATATCTCAAGCAAAAAATGCAAATGAAATTGTGCAAGAAAAAATAATAACAATATCTGTTTATAAAAAATCTGTAGAGGAGGCAAGAAATTATTTTACAAGAGCTGGTACAGACTTAATAAATCACTTTAATACATTAGGTTCTAAATGTATTGAATTAGATGCAAAAGAAAGATTAAGAATAGCACACGATTTTTATAGAACAGGAGAGGAAACAGCATTCCACTTTGACATACACGAAACCATGAGAAAGGGACATAATTTCAAAGACTTCATTTGTCCAGATACATTTGAACACGAAAGAGATTATTTTAGAGTAGGAGATAGATATGGTAGAGTATTTTTCTTAAAAGAATATGCTAGTTATATCAATGATGATATGGTTGCAGAACTTACAGACTTAAATAGAAATATGATGTTATCAATAGATGTTATTCCAATACCAATGGACGAGGCAGTAAAAGAGGCAGAAAATCGCCGACTTGGAGTAGAAACAAATATAACAAATTGGCAGAGAAAACAAAATGCAAATAATAATTGGAGTAGCATTATACCTTATGATATGGAGCAACAAAGAAATGATTCAAAAGAGTTTTTAGATGATTTAACTTTACGAGATCAAAGAATGTTTTCAGCAGTATTGACAATAGTTATTACAGATGAAACAAAAGAAAAATTAGAAAGTGATACAGAGTCAATTTTACAAATAGCAAGTAAAAATCGATGTCAGCTTGGAATATTAAGATACCAACAAATAGATGGACTTAATACAGTATTACCTTTTGGAGTAAGAAAAATAGATGCAGTAAGAACTTTAACAACAGAAAGTTTAGCAGTATTTATGCCATTCAAAGTGCAAGAAATAAGGCACGAGAATGGTATTTTTTATGGTCAAAATACTATTAGCAAGAATATGATTATTGCAGATAGAAAACAATTATTAAATGGTAACTCATTTATTTTAGGTGTATCTGGTAGTGGTAAGTCATTTGCTGGAAAACAAGAAATAACTTCTATAAGATTAAGAGATCCGAATGCAGATATTATAATCATAGATCCAGAACGCGAGTATTCTCCATTAGTTAAGTCTTTAGGTGGAGAGGTAATTAAAATTTCTGCAACAAGCAATAATCATATAAATGCTATGGACATGAACTCTGAATATGGAGATGGAGCAAATCCTGTAATCCTAAAATCAGAGTTTATTTTATCTTTATGCGAACAACTTATAGGCAGTGGTAATCTTGGACCTAAACAAAAATCTATTATAGATAGATGTACGGCAAGTGTATATAGAATATTCCAACAAGGAAATTATCAAGGAATACCACCAACTTTACAAGATTTTAGAGAAGAACTATTAAAACAGCCAGAGCCAGAGGCAAAAGAAATTGCTCTTGCAATAGAATTATTTACAAATGGTTCTTTAAATACATTTGCAATGAATACAAATGTTAATACATCTAGCAGTTTAATTTGCTATGATATTTTAGATTTAGGAAAGCAACTACTTCCAATAGGAATGTTAGTTGTTTTAGATTCTATACTAAATAGAATAACAGCTAATAGAACAAAAGGAAAGAATACATATATTTTTATAGATGAAATATATCTATTATTTCAATATGAATATTCTGCAAATTTCTTATTCACACTTTGGAAAAGAGTGCGTAAATATGGGGCTTTCTGTACTGGTATTACTCAAAATGTAGAAGATTTATTGCAAAGCCACACAGCAAGAACTATGCTTGCAAACTCTGAATTTATAATAATGCTTAATCAAGCAAGTACAGACAGAATAGAGCTAGCAAAATTGCTTAATATTTCTGACTTACAGATGAGTTATATAACAAATGTAGGAGCTGGAGAAGGACTTATAAAAGTAGGTTCATCTTTAGTTCCTTTTGTTAATAAATTTCCAAAAAATACAGAACTTTATAAGTTAATGACAACAAAACCAGGAGAGGGTTTAAATGAATAAGAAAATAAAATTACTTTTAATGCTACTAATAGTTATATTAGCTATTAGTAGCTATTTTTTTGTTAAAGAATTTGCAGAAAACAAAAAAGAAAATGATTTATTTGAGGATTTACAAGAAATAGTGCAAGATGAAGAAATTTCGACCAACGAGAATGACAATACAACTATTTTAAATAATGAAACAAGTAATTTATCAAATGAAAATACAAGTAATAACTATAATTTAGAAAAAATAGCGAAAATAAATTCTGACACAATAGGGTGGATTAAAATTGATGGAACAAATATAAATTACCCTGTTATGCAAAATGGTAATTATTATCTTCATAGAAATATTTATAAAAATTATTCAAGTCATGGTACACCATATTTAGCTGAAAATTGTAATTTAAGAACAAGTGATAATTTAATTATTTATGGACATCACATGAATGATAACTCTATGTTTTCTGGTTTAGTAAATTACAAGAATTATCAATTCTATAAAAATCATAAATATATCAATTTTTATACATTAAAAGATGGACAAACCATAGAAAGCAGTTACGAAATAGTAATTGCTTTTAAAACTGTTGCTTATTCAAATAGTGGTTTCAAATATCATAATTATACAAATTTTTATGATGAGCAAGAATTAAATACTTTTGTAGATAATTGTCGCAATTTAGAATTTTATAACACAGGAACAAAAATAAGTTATGGAGATAAATTGCTTACTTTATCTACTTGTGAATATTCACAGAAAAATGGAAGAATGGTAATAATAGCAAAGAAAATATAAGATGCTGGAGGTGGTATAATGTCAGAAATAAAAATTAAGCCAAAAGGCACGATAAAGAAACTAGATAAAGAAATTGTACAAGTACAAAAATTCAAAAATAATTTAATAACGACTAAAGAAAAAGTAAATGAATTTACTATAAATGAAGATAATAGCACAGCAGAAGATTATGCAAGCAGTAAAATACAAAATGATATAAGCTATATTTCAAGAAAAGGAACAGCAAAGGCAAATGAAATAGGAAAGAAATCATTAAAAGAAACACAAGAAAACTTTATTAAAGGCAAGCAGAAAGTAGAAACATTAAAATCAAGAATTAAGCAAAAACAAGCGAAAGATTTAAAAAATGTATTAGAAAAATCTAATAAAACTATAAAAGCTGGAACAAAAAGAAGTATAAAAACATCAAAAAATACAACAACACTCACTAAAAAAGGAATTAAAACAACAGAACAAGTAGCTAAAAATAGTAAAAAAGTAGCAAAAGAAAGTGTTAAGATGACACAACGAGTAGTACGAGCATCAAAAAAAGCTATTCAAACAACTGTAAAAGCTACTAAAGTTGCAATAAAAGCAACTATCAAAACTGCTAAGGCAATAATTGCTGGTGCAAAAGCTCTTATATCTGCAATAATTGCTGGAGGATGGGTAGCTGTTGTTATAATTTTAGTAATTGCTATAATTGGAGGATTCATAGCTGCAATTTTCAATAGCAATGGAGATGCTGATTATGATACTTCTCAAATTCCTAATAGTGAAATCATATTAGTTGCAAAAGCACAAATAGGAAATGAGGGAGGAGATAAGTTCTGGAAATGGTATGGTTTTGAAGAACATGTTGCATGGTGTGCTTGCTATGTAAGTTGGTGTGCGAACGAATGTGGCTACATAGATAAAGGAATAATACCTAAATTTTCTGTTTGTACTGATGGTATAAATTGGTTTAAAGAAAAAAATGAGTGGCATGATAGAGGAGAAAGTTACTATCCAATAGTTGGCGATATAATATTTTTTGACTGGTATGATGAAAATGGGAATCAAGATGGAAATTGTGATCATGTTGGTATAGTTACAAGAACAGACATAGATAATAGAAATATTTATACAATAGAGGGAAACACAAGTAATAAATGTGCTGAAAGAATGTACTCGTTTGATGATGTACAAGTTATAGGATACGGAAGTCCAAAATATGAATAATAATAGTACCAAGTAAAGTTTAATTATTTTGCTTGGTACTATTATTTTTTTTGTTTTAATACAAACAAGTGTTTACAAGTTAGAAAAAAAGTTGTATAATGAAAAAAAGTAAAAATGATGGAGGTAATTGTAAATGAGTATATATTGTTGCATAGATTTAAAAAGTTTTTATGCTTCTGTAGAATGTATAGAGAGAAAACTAAATCCCTTACAAACAAATTTAGTTGTAGCAGATAAAGCAAGAACAGAAAAAACAATATGTCTTGCAGTTAGTCCTTCATTGAAACAATACGGAATACCTGGAAGAGCAAGATTATTTGAAGTTATTCAAAAAGTAAAAGATATAAACTTTCAAAGAAGATATAAAGCACCTCACCATAAACTTGAAGGAACATCCTTTGATAATATTGAATTACAAAATAATCCTAGTTTAGAACTTGACTATATTGCAGCTACTCCAAGAATGTCGCTTTATATGAAATATAGTACACAAATATATAATGTATATTTAAAATATGTTGCTCCAGAAGATATTTATGCTTATTCTATTGATGAAGTATTTTGTGATATAACGAAGTACCTTAAAACACTTAAAATGACACCAAAACAATTAGTTACAACAATGATACAAGATGTTTTTAAAACAACAGGAATAACAGCTACAGGTGGTATTGGAACAAATATGTATTTAGCAAAAATTGCAATGGATATAGAAGCTAAACATGTTAAAGCAAATGAAAATGGAGTAAGAATTGCAGAGCTTGATGAAATGAGTTATAGAAAATTATTATGGAGTCATAAACCTATTACTGACTTTTGGAGAGTAGGAAAAGGGTATGCAAAAAAACTTGAAGCTCATAATATGTTTACAATGGGAGATGTAGCAAGATGTTCTGTAAAAAATGAAGAATTATTGTATAAATTATTTGGAGTTAATGCTGAATTTTTAATAGATCATAGTTGGGGATATGAACCATGTACTATGAAAGATGTAAAATCATTTAAACCAGCTACAAATAGTTTGAGTTCAGGACAAGTGTTACATTGCCCTTATAATTATGAGCAAACAAAACTTATTGTAAAAGAAATGACAGACCTACTTGTACTTGATTTAGTAGAAAAACATTTGGTTACAAATCAACTTGTATTAACAATAGGATATGATATATATAATTTGACTAATTCAGAAATAAGAGATTCTTATAATGGAGAAATTACAACTGATAGATATGGTAGAGAAATCCCCAAACATGCACATGGAACAATTAACTTAAAGGAACTTACATCTTCTACAAAAGTTATAATGGAGGCAATAGAAGAATTATATGATAGGATTATAAATAGAAATTTATTAATTAGAAGAATAAATGTTGTTGCTAATAATGTAGTAAATGAATCAGAAATTGAAAATAAAAAGCAAGAAGAACAAATCAGTCTATTTATTGATTATAAAAAACAAGAACAAGAAAAAGCAAAAGAAAACCAAAAAAGAAAGAATGAAAATAATTTACAACATGCAATTATAGACATAAAAAAGAAATTTGGGAAAAATGCAATTTTAAAAGGAATGAATCTAGAAGAAGGTGCTACGACAATAGAACGAAATTCTCAAATTGGTGGTCATAAAGAATAGGAGAGAAGTATGGAAAAATATGATGATATTATAAATTTACCTCATCATGTATCAACGAAGCATCAAAGATTAAGTATGGAACAAAGAGCTGCTCAATTTGCACCTTTTGCCGCACTTACAGGATATGGAGATGCCATAAAAGAAACAGCAAGAATAACTGAAGATAGAATTGAACTTGATGATGAGGAAAAAATAAAATTAGATAATAAATTAAAAAAAATACAAAATAATATTTCAAATAAACCTAAAGTTATAGTTACATATTTTGTGCCAGATATAAGAAAATCTGGCGGAGAATATATAACTAAAGTCGGTAACTTAAAAAAGATAGATGAATATAATCAATTACTTGTATTAGATGATAAAACAGAAATACCTATAAAAGAAATTATAGAAATTTTACATTAAAAATTATTTTTTAGACAAAAAAATAAAAATATGATATAATAACTGTCGTGAGATTGGAAGTGAATATAATGACAGACAAAGAATTAAAAATTTTTACAATAAATTTTATAAATCAAAAAGAAAATGAAAATGAAAATTATATTAGATATTCCTATTTTGAACTAAAAGTGAAAAGTGGACTAACGGAAAAAGAAATAGATGAAGTATTGAGGGTAAGTAGAGATTATTTTGAGAACAAAGGATATAGAGTTTACTTTACGAATGCTGAATTTGAATATCAAAATGCAAAAAGAAAAGTAGAATCAAATGAACTAATGATAGCGATAAAGGATTAAAAAAGGATGTAAAAAATGGATGATAAATTAAGCAAACAAAGTATTGATAGATTAGATATAAGTGATAATACTATAAGAACTTTAAAAGATAATAATATAAAAACTATTGGACTATTATGCAAAAAAAATAAAAGTGATTTAAGAAAATTAGAAATTGTACAATTTGATATAAAGAAGATTGAAACAGAATTACAACTATTAGGACTTGGGTTAAAAAACTAATTTTTAAATATACCATTCAGTAGTCAAAATAACTACCACGCAGGAATTAAAATACAGAAAAAAGGACATTATAATAGTATTGCGAGGTGGTTAAATTGAATACTTTTGATAAATACTTTCTAAAAAAAGATAATCTTTTAAAAAGAAGAATTGAAATAGATAACTCATTATATGAAAAACTTACAGAACTATCAGAAATTTATGATGCATCAATAAACAAATTAGTTAATGCGGCAATTATAGAAATGATAAATACTGAAAATGTAAAACTATATGAAAGATCTGACAATGAAATAGTTGAGGCACATAACTTTGCAATAAGAGAAACCTCATATAACAAGTTGGAAGAACTGAAAAATAAATACGGATTATCAATATATAAACTAACAAATATAGCAATATATAATGCTTTAAATAGTTAGAAATAATGGAAACTAGAGAAATTCTAGTTTCTTTTTTTGCTAAAATTGTAGAAAAAAGTCGAAAAATTTTTTAAACTTGATATAACTGTAAAAGAGTTGTTTTGACTACTGAAAGGGTTGACTATAAAAGAGAAAGTAAGTATAATATAAAAAATTAATCATATTTAGTAGAAAAAAGGAGAAACAGCAATTAATTAGGAAATATACGAACTTTATATGTACTAATAATAGATTTCAATACAATTAATAGCTAAATGAAAATAAAAGTATGACATTCAAAATGGAAGGGAGGATTATATATTAAAAATGGCTTATTAAGATAATAGAAGTTGTTTAAATATAGTAATAAATAAAATTAAAAGCCATAATAGTTTTTCAACATTAAATAGAAATTTAATAAAAGAAAGGAAAA
>JBJFEZ010000042.1:0-1658 GCA_051891195.1 Clostridia bacterium | reverse complement strand
AGGAAAAAACATTAAGATTTACTTCACAAGCTATAATGAAAATGATTGCTTTGTGATGGCTTCGCCAATAATTAATATATAGCGAATTAAAACCTTGATTATAAAATAGTAATTTAATTCTTTCAAGGAAATTAGGAGTAGTAACTGATAAGTACAAGATATTGTGTCAAGAGCACGAGTAGGAATTTTTTTATGACAGTTACTATAAATTCGCTTATATTTTTTATGGAGGTAGTTATGGAAGCAATAGTAGAACGATGCGCAGGTTTAGATGTTCATTTAGATACAGTCGTTGCATGCATTTTATATGGCGATTTAGATAAAAAACCTAATAAAGAAATTAAGACATTTTCTACAACAACTAAAGGATTATTGCAACTATTGGATTATCTAAATATAAATAGATGTACTCATGTAGCTATGGAGAGTACAGGTGTTTATTGGAAACCAGTTTGGAATATTCTAGAAAGCGGAGCTTTTGAATTAATAATAGCTAATGCAAAGAAAATAAAAAATGTACCTGGAAGAAAAACAGATGTAAAAGATTCTGAATGGATAGCAAGTTTATTGAGATGTGGTTTGATAGAAAAAAGCTTTGTTCCACCAGAAGTAATAAGAGATTTAAGAGACTTAACAAGATTAAGAAAAGAATTATTATCTGAAATTACAAGACATAAAAATAGGATTCACAAGGTTTTACAGGACGCAAATGTAAAAGTATCAAGTGTACTTTCAGATGTGTTTGGAGAAACCGGAAAAGTAATAATAAATGAATTAATTAGTAGCAGATGTATTACTATGAATTTTGTAGAGTCTTTGTATGAAGGTAGAGGAAAATCTAGATTAAAAGCAACACCTAATGAAATGTACGAAGCACTTAATGGGAAAATTAGAGGACAACATATAATCTTGCTGACAATTCACAATAATAATATTTTATTTTTAGAAAAGCAAATAGAAGAAATAGAAAAAGAAATTGACGTACTTTTACAAAAGGAATCTGAAAGTATTGATATTTTAAATACTATACCTGGAATAAATATTACATCTGCAGCATGTATTATAGCTGAAATAGGAAGTGATATGTCTGTATTTCCAACGGAAAAGCATTTGAGTTCATGGGCTGGTTTATGTCCTAAAAATAATGAAAGTGCAGGTAAAAAAAGAAGTAGTATTAAATCAGGAAATCCGTGGTTAAGATCTATATTATGTGAATGTGCATGGGCTTCAATAAAAAAGAAAGATAGTAGATTTAAGAGTAAATACTGGAGTATGGTTCCAAGAATGGGTAAAAAAAAGGCTTTAATAGCGATAGCTAATTTACTACTACGATTGATATATCATCTATTAAAAAATAAAAATACATATGAAGAATTAGAAATACAATATTACGTAGATAAAGATAAAATAAGAGAAAATAAAATCATTAAAGAATTAAAATCTAGAGGCTATATTGTACAAAAATGTAGTTTAGAGACAATATAAAAAGTAAAAATAACACTAAATTTAGCCTATTTATAGTAGGCTTAGTTTAGTGTTGTTAAAAATAGCCTTCGGCTAAAATCATTTTCGTAGGAATTATAATGCTTAAAAAACTGTGGATAACCTATAAATTAAAGTAATATCAATGTGTTCAGAAAAGTAAAAAGTGACAAAAA
>JBJFEZ010000041.1:0-8539 GCA_051891195.1 Clostridia bacterium | reverse complement strand
CCATAGCTTGCTTCATATCTTGCTATGTAATATCCTCCTTTTGTTTTTACACTTTTTACAAACCTTGCTAAATCTTTTGCTGTTGCATTTAAATCGTTTAAGTGATTTGAAGTATCTACTAGTCCTTCTCTTTGGGTACTATCCTCATAGAAATCAAAACTACCAAAACTAACATAAGTAATTGTTTCTTTTTTAGTGTAATTTGTTTCATTTTCATCTGTATATGCTGCTTGCACTAAAGTTTCTTTACCTGTTCCATTTAATGAGTTAGTAGTACTATCATAACTTCCTACATCAAATGTATATCTTCCTAATGTTATTGTTGTTTTATTTGTTGTATTTTCTGTTGCATCATTTTTTATTTCTCCTACTGGTATCCATACAAACTGGTTCCCTGCACTATCTTGAATTACTATTCCATCTTGTACTACTGGTATGTTTGTTGATATTTCATTTTCTTTATCATATGCATATATTACTGTACTGTCTTCTGTTGGTGTTACTATTTTAAACCCTTTTGGTACTGTTATTTTATTTCCGTATTTATCATATACTGTTTTATTATATTTTGCTTTTTCTCTCATCAAGTCTTCCATTGTTGTTGGTCCATTTAAAATAGTATCCACTTGTTCATCTAAGCTTTCTATTGCTTCTATATCGTCTTGTGCCCCTTCTTTTGTTTTTTGGTCTGCTATTTTTGCTCTTATTATTAAACCATTATCTCCAAATATGGCTGTTATTGTTATCCCTGCTAAAATTAGTAGCACCACTATAGTTACCACAAGTGCTATTAGGGTTATACCTTTACTATTTTGTTTTTCTTTTGTCATTTTCTTTTTTTCCTCCTTAGCTTTTTATTTCTATCCTTTTATGCTTTTTTCTATCTTATTTTATACATAATTTTTTGCTTTGTAAATAGTTTTGCAAATTTTTTATTACATATGCTTTTTGTTTTTTTCAAGTGTTTAAATAGCATAATTCGTCGCAAGTTTTAACAATTTTTGATTCTAAAAAAACAACACAAAAATGGCACCCTAATATTAGAGTACCATTTTTTGGTTGAATCAGTCACAATTCAGTGTGCAGTAGTTAGCCTCATTGCTCCACACATTTCCGTTTGGTTTAACAACCATCATTTCGTCATATTGTCCGGTTGTGCTCTGATGCTTGTTTCTGTAATTGCCTTTTGCATAATACCATCCCTCCGGATATGTCAGTTCTTTGGGTTCAATAGCGGTAACAATTACTTTCCCAAAAAATTCAGATTCAGTTACCTTCACTTTTCCGGGATTAAGCATTTCAAAGACCTTTGCCGCTACTGAGATATGCATATCACACATTTTGACTGTTTTTGCTGCCATTTTTTATTCCTCCTGTTTTTTGTTTTTTAGTTAATGGCTACCAACCAATTTAGGTCAAATAATTACTTAATGACCTTAATACAAGTTGATACTTCTATTATATCACATTTCTGTGAATTTTACAAAATTTCAGTAGCAATGGTATTAAGTTTATTTTAAATACAACTCTGGGTCTAATTGTTCATTATTTTTTAATAGCTCAAAATGAAGATGTGGTTCTTCTGAAACCTCAAATGCTGCTGTATTTCCAACAGTTCCTATACTTTGCCCTTGTTTTACTTTTTCACCTTCTACAACAAATTCTGTTGTTAAAAGATTTGAGTATATAGTTTTGTATCCGTTTGAATGTTCTATAATAACAGTTAATCCATATCGTGGGTCATTTTTTATAGACTTTACACTTCCATCAGCTGCTGATTTTACAACTGTTGTTTTATCTGCAGCAATATCAATTCCATTATGAGTTGTCCAAACATCTAATGTGGTAGAATATACTAGTTTGTTATCTGCAAACTCCTTCATTATTTCCCCTGAAACCGGCATTTTAAATTCTGGATCTGGTACTACTTGAGTTGTAGTTTTTTCTTCATTACTTGTTGTAGTTTTATTTTCAGAAGTTTTATTTGTTTGTGTATTAGTTACTTCTGTTTTAGATGTATTTTCTTCTTTGTTTTCTATATTGTTTGTATTTATTGCTATTTTTTTGTCTTCTTCATTTTTATTTTCTTCTAACATATTTTGTTGCATTTCATTTACTGTTTTTCCATAAGATGTACTAGTTTCTTCTATTGCAGTTATTGTTCCTAAAGAGTTTGTATTTATTCTTCCTAACTGATTAGTTTCGTTTAGTTTATTACCATATATATAAAATACAATAATAAAAGCAATAATAGCTAGTGATAAAATGCTGCCCAGAATAAATAACATTTTTTTGGTGTCCATTCCTTTATCTATAGAAATTCCTCTTCCATTTCTTCTCATTGAATATTTCCTCCTTAAATTTTTCTTTAGTATAATTATTAACAAGTTTTAGAAATTTATACAAAAAATGTTAAATATCTTCTACTTTTACTCCAGTATAAAAATGGCATATAATTTCTTCATAGTTTTTTCCTTGTTTTGCTAAACTATCAGCTCCTGTTTGACTCATTCCAACTCCATGACCATATCCAATTACTTCAAATACAATGTTATCTTTTTCAACTGTTACTTTAAAATTTGCTGACCTTAAACCACACAATGTTCTTATTTCTACACCAGAAAGCTCTAAATTACCAACTTTTATTTTTTTTACTCTATTACCTTCTGTGTATTCAAGCACTTTTATACAGTCTTCTTTATTAAAGTCTATTTCAAAATTGCTATGCTCTTTTTTTATTTTTTCTTTAAATTCTTTTTGGTTTAAAGTAACTTTAGATGAATACTGAGAATATGCATCTTCACCTGCTGTTTGTACAGATTGCAAATATGGATATCCGCTTCCTCCCCAAACATTAATTGGTGCTTCTGTGTACCCTCCACTATTTGAATGAAAAAAAGCATTTATAGGTTTTCCCTTATATGTAATCATTTTACCTTTTGTTTCATTTACTGCACTTACAATTTTATTCCAATATTCTTCTCTTTTTTCACTATCCCATCTTGCAAGTCTATTTTCTTTTGATATCCAAGCTTGGCAACAAGTAGAATCATCACATATGTTGGCTTCTTTATGTTTAGAACCTGCATTTATTATTTTATATAATGTATATGTTCTAGCCACTACAGCTTGGGCTTTCAAAGCTTCTTTTTCAAAAGTTGCTGGCATTTCACTACTAACTACTCCATAAAGATATTCATCTAGTTCCAATTCTTCTATTTTGTTTGTAGATTTATGTAATAGTTTTACTGTGTTATATTTTTTATAGTCATATTTTGCTACATCTTGCTTGTTTTCTTCATTGTTGACTGTATTTGTACTTGTTTGTTTAGGGATATTTGTAAATACTATTGGAATTCCAAAACATATTATTAAAAATAATAAAATATATAATAAATATTTTTTCAATTTATTCTCCTTGTATAAGCATAATGCTTGTAATATTATTTTTTAAATAGCAAGTTTTACACGCATATTGTCTAATACCTTTTTTTCTATACGTGATACTTGTACTTGTGTAATTCCCATAATTTTTGCAATTTCTGTTTGTGTTTTTCCTTTATAATAACGTAATAGTATTATTTGTTTTTCATTTTCTTTTAAATTTTCTATTTCATTTTGTATACATATTTTATTTGTCAACATACTTGCTTCATCTACGTTATTAGCCATTTTATCCAATAATGTAAGTCCATCTTCACTTTCATTATATAGTTGTTCATCTATAGAATTTACTGGCTGAAATGCTTCTAGTGCTAAAGCCACTTCTTCTTTTGTACTATTTATTAATTTAGCTAACTCTTCTATTCTAATTTCTTGCCCATTTTTTCTATAATATTCATTTTGTGCTTCCATAGCTTTTATAGCTAGTTCTTTTAGGCTTCTACTAATTTTAATTGGTCCATTGTCTCTTATATGCCTTTTTACCTCTCCTAAAACATATGGCACTGCATATGTAGAAAGTCTAACTTCAAAGCTACTGTCAAATCTTTTTATACATTTTATAAAACCCATTACTCCTACTTGATATAAATCTTCAAGTTCATACCCTCTATTTTGAAAGCGTTTTACAATGCTCCAAATAAGACCTTTGTTTTTTTGTATTAGTTCTTCCATTGCTTTTTGGTCGCCTTGTTGTGCTTTTATAATATCTTCTGTTTTATTTTCAAATTCTTCTTGCATAAAAAAAATGCCTCCTATTCAAACAAGTTATTAGTTTAGTAGAGCATTTTTTTCTTCTTCTATTATTTCGTTATTTTCTTCCTTTTTTATTTGTTTTTTCATTACTATTTTAGTACCAATTCCAACTACTGAGTGAATCTCAACTTCATCCATAAAGCTTTCCATTATTGTAAATCCCATACCAGACCTTTCTAAGTTTCCTTTTGTTGTATATAATGGCTTTCTGGCAAGTTCTATATCTTCTATTCCTTTTCCATTATCTGCAATTTCTATTTCTACTACATTTTTTAGTAGTGTTGCCTTTATTTTTACAATTCCTTCTGTGTCTTCATATGCGTGTACTATACAGTTAGTAACTGCTTCTGATACTGCAGTTTTAATATCTGCCAATTCTTCTATTGTTGGGTCTAATTGTGCAACAAATGCTGCAACTGTAACACGAGCAAATGCTTCATTGTTTGATTTGCTTATAAATTGAAGCTCCATTTCATTATCATACCTACTTTTCATTCTTATTCAATCCTTTCTATTATTTAAAATTATTTTGCAAATGCTTTAATTGGAATTATTTTTACAATTCCGCTCATTTCAAGTACTTTTTCAATGCTTTTACTAGTATTTGTAATTTCTGTAATTCCGCCTAACATTTTTACTAGTTTATATCTTCCAATTAACAGTCCTATTCCTGCACTGTCCATAAAAGAAACTTTACTAAAATCAAACACAACTTTTCTAGGCATAAATCTTGTAATTTCATTATCCATTTTCCTCCTTATTTTTTCTGTAGTATGATGGTCTATTTCTTCTGTAATTTGAATATATAGGCAGTTATCCATCTCATCAAACTCACTTATCATAAATATTCCTCCTTAATGTTTTGCTTGTCCAATTATACATTTTTTTCCAATTAATATCTAGAGTAAAAGTTAAGAAGTTTTGTCGAATTCAAAAAAGTTTTCGACATTTAATCAAAAAAGAAAAGTGGCAAAATCCACTTTTCTTTTTTATTACAAGCTCTTTAATCTTTCTTCAACTTTTTCTAACATTTCTTTATATTTAGCAAGTTTAGCTTTTTCTTCATTTATTTTAGCTTCTGGAGCTTTATTTACAAAGCCTGGGTTTGAAAGCATTTTTTCTCCTCTTGCTACTTCTGCTAACAGTTTTTCTTTTTCTCCTTCTAGTCTTTGTTTTTCTGCAGCTAAATCCACTAACTCTTCAAATGGAATATATACTTCTATTCCTTCTGCCATAACAGACATTGCATTTTGTGGAATGTTATTTTTTGTTTCTTGTATTTCAATCTCATTTGCAAATCCTAATTTTTGTATCATTGCATTTGACTTTTCTATCATATTATTTGCTGTATTTGTTACAAATATTAATTTAGATTTTTTACTTGGATGAACATTTAAGTTTGTACGTAAATTTCTAATTCCAACAATTATTGTTTTTAGTTTTTCTATTTGTTCTTCTTCATTTTCATATGATAGTTTTTCTGATGTCTCTGGCCATTTAGAGATCATTATACTTTCATCTTTATGATATAACTGCATATATATTTTTTCTGTTACAAATGGCATTATTGGGTGTAATAGTTTTAATGCATCTTTTAGTACTTTATTTAATGTATATTGTGCAGCAAATTTTGTTGTACAGTTTTCATCATATAAACGTGATTTTACCATTTCAATATACCAGTCACAGAATTCATTCCAAATAAAATCATATACTTTTTGTGTTGCAATACCTAATTCAAAGTTTTCTAAGTTGTTTGTTACTTCTTTTATTAATTTATTTAGTTTTGATAAAATCCATTTATCTTCATAGCACAAACCTTCTGGCAAGTTTTCTTCTTCTAGTTCTAATGTGTTTTCTGGCATATTACTTAATACAAATTTTGAAGCATTCCATAGCTTGTTTGCAAAGTTTGATGCTGATTCTAGTTTTTCTGGCATATATCTAATATCATTTCCTGGTGATATTCCTAATACTAGTGAAAATCTTAATGCATCTGTACCATATTTTTCAATAATTTCTAATGGGTCAATACCATTTCCTAAGCTTTTAGACATTTTTCTTCCTAAGCTATCACGTACTATACCGTGTATAAATACTTTGTCAAATGGTACTTCTCCTGTATGTTCTAATGCAGAGAATATCATTCTTGCTACCCAGAAGAATATAATATCATATCCAGTAACTAAAGTATTTGTTGGATAAAAATATTTAAAGTCTTCTGTATTTTCTGGCCAACCTAATGTTGAAAATGGCCATAGTGCTGAACTAAACCAAGTATCTAGTGTGTCTTCATCTTGTTTTAAATTACTACAACCACATTTACTGCATTTATTAGGTGCTTGTTTTGATACAATTATTTCTCCACAATCTTGGCAGTAATATGCTGGTATTCTATGTCCCCACCATAATTGTCTAGATATACACCAATCTTGAATATTTTCCATCCAGTTGTAATAAGTTTTATCAAATCTTTCTGGAATAAATTTTACTTTTCCTGTTCTTACAGCTTCTATAGCTGGTTTTGCTAAAGGTTCCATTTTTACAAACCATTGCTCTGAAATGTGTGGTTCAATAGTATGATGACAACGATAGCATTTACCTACATTATGTGTATAATCTTCTATTTTTACTAAATATCCTTCTTGTTTTAGTCTTTCTACTATTTTTTCTCTTGCTTCATACATGTCCATTCCTTGATATTCATGAACTAAATTATTCATTTTAAAGTTTTCATCAAATACGTGGATAATTTCTAAGTTATGTTTTAGTGCTGCTTGATAATCGTTTGGATCATGTGCAGGTGTTAATTTTACAGCACCTGTTCCAAATTCTTTTTCTACAAATTCATCTGCTATAACAGGAATTTCTTTGTTCATAATTGGTAATATTACAGTTTTACCCACTAAATCTTTATATCTTTCATCTTCAGGATGTACAGCAATTCCAGTATCTCCGAGCATGGTTTCTGGTCTTGTTGTTGCTACAATAACAAACTTTTCTTCTTCTCCTTTTACTGGATATTTAACATACCATAAATGTGTTGGTTCTTCTTCATATTCTACTTCAGCATCTGAAATTGAAGTATTACAATATGGGCACCAGTTAATCATTCTTTTGCCTTTATATATTAATCCTTTTTCATATAGGCTAACAAATACGTGGTTTACTGCATTTGATAAACCTTCGTCCATAGTGAATCTTTCTCTAGACCAGTCGCAAGAACAACCTAATTTTTTAAGCTGATTTAGTATGGCTCCCCCATATTCTTTTTTCCAGTCCCAAGCTCTTTCTAAAAAGCCTTCTCTTCCTAAGTCTTCTTTTGTAAGACCTTCTTGTTTTAATTTTTCTACTATTTTAGCTTCTGTTGCAATAGATGCATGGTCTGTTCCTGGAAGCCATAAAGTATTAAATCCTTGCATTCTTTTATATCTAATTAAAATGTCTTGTAATGTTTCATCTAATGCATGTCCCATATGTAATTTTCCAGTGATATTTGGTGGTGGAATTACTATTGTATATGGCTTTTTAGTTTTATCTTCTGATGGTTTAAAATATCCTTTTTCATTCCAATTTTTATAAATTTCTTCTTCAAACTCAGCTGGATTAAATTTACCTTCTAAATTATGTTTTTCACACATTTTATTTTCCTCCTTAAACTAAAAAAATCCTCGTCCTTAATGTATAAGGGCGAGGTATTATTCTCACGGTACCACCTTAATTTAACAATTTTGTTTTTGTTAATCTTAGTTACTTTTAACGCAAGTTACACGAATAAATTTACTACTATTTCAATTTATTAGCTCCAAAGCTACTTTGGGTTTTCTATTCTATCAGAAGCTTTCAGCCTATGACTTCTGTTCTCTTTATAGCTAGTTAAAACCTACTTCTCTTTTTCTCAGCTTTTACAAATATGTATATATGTTACCACATTTTAGCAATTATTTCAAGGGTTTTTAATAAATTGACTGGTCTATTTATTTGAAACATTATATTTTATCCTTTAATTTTTCTATTTCTTCTTTTGACAATTCTGTTATCTTTTGTATATCTTCCATTCTATAACCTAACTCTAATAATTTTTTAGCTATTTCTATGTTTCTTTCAGTTTTTCCTTTTTTTATTCCCTTATTCTCTCCTTCTTTTCTTCCAATATCTTTTGCACTTTCTATTGCACTTTTTTCATCACGTATTGCCTTATCCCTTAAGTATGCTAGCCTTCTTTCGTATTCGTCCCCAGTTAATATCTCATATTCTTCTGCTGCTTTTTTTATTTCTTTATTTTTTTCCATAGCCTTTTCAACCTCCCCCTGATTTACTTGACTTATAAATTGTATCCATT
>JBJFEZ010000040.1:0-38619 GCA_051891195.1 Clostridia bacterium | reverse complement strand
CAAATTCATTTAAATCTGTTTCATTTTGTATTACTATTCCATCTTGTACTACTGGAGTATGTGTTGATATTCCACCTTCTTTATCATAGGTATATTCTACTATATGATTTCCACTTCCGTGTTCCGTGTGCTAATATTTTAAACCCTGCTGGCACTCTTATTTTGTTTCCATATTTATCATATACTGTTTCATTTTTTGTTGATGCCTTTGTCATTAAAGTTTCTATTGTTGGTCCATTTATCATAACATCTACTTGTTCATCTAAATTTTCTATTGCCTCTATGTCATTTTGTGCTCCTTCTTTTGTTTTTTGGTCCGCTATTTTTGCTCTTGTTATTAAACCATTATCTCCAAATAGAGCAGTTATACTTATTCCTGCTAAAATTAGTAGCACCACTATAGTTACCACAAGCGCTATTAGGGTTATACCCTTGTTATTTTGTTTTACTTTTGTCATTCTCTTTTTCCTCCTTAGTTTTTTATTTTTTTGTACTTCTGTTACTCTTTTTGTAATTAGTATTTTCATCTTTCTCACTTTTATACACATTTTCCTGGAAAAATACTAATTTTAACAGTTTTATTCTATTTAATTTTCAATGTGCTATAAAAGTGATTTTACTTTTCATACTTTTTACTATCTCATTTTATATATAATTTTTTACTTTGTAAATAGTCTTTGCAAATCTTTGTGTTTATATTTTTAACTATTTTCTTGCTTGCATAATATTAGAGGATTTTAATCTTAGCATTAGTAATATAATACTTTTTTAGAGCGTGGTTTCGTGGGGATCGACAAGGTAGAAACTGCTGAAGGATTGCACGGATATCAACTTATTTTTGTAATAGCAATCCGATTGCGGTTTCTTCGCAGTTGGGGGTTGGAGCGATAAAAAAGTATTATATTACTGGTGCTACAAATTTTTATATATTTTTTAAAATTTTGTAGTTTTTTGTCTAAGTTTGTGATATACTACATTTGTTAAAAATATTTTTGGAGGTAATAAAAATGAATTTTAATAAATGTAGTCGTTGTGGAGGCTTTTTTATATCTGAAGGAAATACCTGTCCTAATTGCCTACCAAAAGATCAGCTAGAAATGAATAGATTAGAAAACTTTATTGCAGAAAATACTAACAACAATTTAAGTATTGAGGATGTTGTTTACTCTACAGGAATTTCTAATAAAAACTTAAATAGATATTTAATGCAAAACCAATTTTCTGATTTTGCTAGCCAAATTCAAAAAAATGACATTTCACTTTAGTATATATTTAAAAATAGTTTAGTACAATATCTATACTAAACTATTTTTAAAATGTTTTTCTTTTTTTCTATATTTTCATTGCAAATTTTATAAATGTTAGTCACTTCATTTGCAATCTCTTTTCCTAAAGTTTCATTATTTGAATGAATATATGCTAAAACTTCATTTTTTTCTACCTTATCTGCAATTTTCTTCTCTAGTGTAATACCTACAGAATAGTCAATTTCATCTTCTTTTTTTATTCTTCCTGCTCCTAATTTTACACAAGCCTTACCTATTTCCTGTGCGTTTAACTCTTTAATATAACCGCCTTTTTTAGCAAGTACGGGTATTACATATTTAGCTTTTGTAAATTTTTCTGTATTTTCAATATAGCTAATATATCCATTTTGTTTTTCTATCCATTGTTTTAATTTATTAAAAGCCTCTCCATTTTCAATTTGTGTTAACACAGTTTGTTTATTTTTTTCTATGTCGTTTCCTTTTCCTGCTAATTTTACCATATATGCGCCAAGTGTTAATATTACCTCTTTTACATCTGCTTGTATATTTCCTTTTAGTGCCTCTATAGCTTCTATTACTTCTAAAGAGTTACCTATTGTTTTTCCTAAAGGTTCCTCCATATTTGTAATAATACAAACAGTTTCTTTATCTGCTAATTCTCCTATTTTTTTCATAGTTTCTGCAAGTTTTGTGGCATTGTTTAAATCTTTCATAAATGCTCCGCTTCCACAAGTAACATCTAATACAATTTTATTTGCCCCTGCAGCTATTTTTTTACTCATAATGCTAGAAGCAATTAATGGAATACTTTCTGTTGCCGAGATAGTATCTCTTAAAGCATATATTTTCTTATCAGCTGGAGCCAAATTTAGTGTTTGCCCTATTAAAGATATTCCTATTTCTTTTACATTTTTTATAAATTGTTTTATAGAAAGACTGGTTTGGTACCCTGGTATAGATTCTAGTTTATCTATTGTTCCTCCTGTATACCCAAGTCCTCTTCCTGACATTTTAGCTACTGGGATTCCGAAGTGATGCTATAACTGGTGCTAAAATTAAAGTTATTTTATCTCCTATTCCACCAGTACTATGTTTGTCTATAACTATGCCTAGTTCTGATAAATCTAAAATATCTCCAGAGTGTGCCATAGCAAGTGTTAAATTGGTTGTTTCTTCTTCATTCATTCCATTTAAATAAATTGCCATAGTTAATGCCGCTGCCTGATAGTCTGGAATATTTCCATTTGTATAATTTTCTATAAAATACTCAATTTCTTGTTTAGTAAGTTTTTGCTTATCTCTTTTTTTAGCTATTATTTCTTGAATATTCATATATAGCCTCCTTTATATAAAGTTTTTTGTAAAGTTTTTTCTATGTAAAGGGCAAATTCCATATTCTTTAATGGTTTGAATGTGTGCTGCTGTTCCATACCCTTTATGTTTTGCAAAACCATATTGTGGATAAACTTCATCCCATTGTCTCATTATTCTATCTCTTGTTACTTTTGCTATAATAGATGCGCATGCTATAGAATAACTAATTGCATCTCCGTGTATAATAGATTTATATGGAATTCCATCTGTATCAATTTTAGTTAATGCATCTACTAAAATTGCATCTGGCTTTATATATTCTCCTTTGTTATTTTCATTTAATTTTTCCTCCATATTTTTAATTGCTTCTGTTAATCCTTTTTTTGTTGCTTGTAAAATATTTATTTCATCAATTTCATTTTGTCCTACAATTCCTATTCCATAGCTAATTGCTTCTAATGTGATTTCTTCATATAGTTTTTCTCTTTTCTTTTCAGATATTTTTTTTGAGTCATTAACTCCCTCTATCATTGACTCTCTTGGCATTAAAGCGCAAGCTACAACAACTGGCCCTGCTAAAGGTCCTCTTCCTGCTTCGTCAATTCCTGCAATTAGTTTTAAATTTTTTTCTGTATATAATTCTTCTTCAACTTTTTTTAAATTTGTTAATCTTTCTATTTCTTTTTCTTTCATTACTTTTGTTCCTCTGTTTTTAAATTTTCAATATCTCTAATTTCATAATATGTATTGCCATCTGTGTATGTAAATCCTGTTGTATAATAAATTTTTCCTTCTGTATATTCTACTATATAATATGAATTTTCTGGTAATTTCACTTGATTTAATTCTAATGTTTGTAAATCATTTTGATTTAATACATAATACAGTTTTTTCTTTTCGTCTTCATCAAATAAGTCTTTTTCTAAAAAGGTTTTTATATCTTCTTGGTCTTTTAAGTCAGATAATTTTGTACCTACTAATACTTCTTCCTTTTTTTCTATTAGGTATCTTCCCATTATGTTTTTTACCTTTACTTCTACTAAAAGCATATCAGTCTTTAAATCTTCTAAGTTTTCTTTTTCTGTTTCAATTCTAAAAAAATATATTACTCCAAATACTATAAAAGCAATAAGTACTATTAAAATAACTGTCCCTAAAAATGTTAATCCCTCTTCTTTTTTCATTTTTTAACTCCTTTTTTCTAAACATTCTTCTATTATGTTTTCTAATTTGGTAGTGTCTACAATAGACTCAATACTTGCTTCTAAAGTTTGTTTTGGAGATACTTTTTTTAAATTTAATAAGTATCCGTTTTTTAAAGCAAGTTGCCTTATAAATTCTCTGTTAGCTCTTCCGTTTCCTTCTCTAAATGGATGTAGTACATTTAGCTCTGATAAATAATACGCTAATCTTTGAGCCAAATTATGTTTATCTAATCCTTCTAAATAGTTTTCACTTTTTAATTTATTTAATAATCTATCTAGTTCTTCTTCAATATATTCCCAACTTGCAAATCTAAATTCTCCTTTGCTAATATTTTCTTGTCTAAATTTACCTGCAAATGGATATATATCTTCAAATAAATATAAATGAATTGATGTATAATGGTTTTTATCAAAATTACCACTAATTCCTTTTTGTCTTAACCCTAATAATTTTGCCGCCGTAATTTTGGCTTCATAATATGTTAAATCCTTTTGATTTTTTATATTCATTTTATTTATTAGTATGTTAGTGTTCTCATAACAATATTTTGAATTTTCTTCTTTGTATAGGTCCTTCATAAATATCACCTTTAACATTTTACACTACTTTTTGTTTTTATACAATAAAAAATATAAGACTTTTAAATCTTATATTTTTATTTTTTAATATTGAATTGGTTGATTTTTTATCATTTCTATTAATTCTGGCATTTGAACTTGATTATCTGCAAACATTTTCAACATATTTACGTCATTTTCTGTTATATTCATTCCTTCTATTGCTAAGTCATTTTTTATATTTTCTATATTAAAATTAAATAATTCTTCATTAAACATAACTTTTTTCCTCCTTAATGGATTGGTAGTTTTATAACCTCACTACAATACTATTATACCACAAAATCAGCAAAAAGTACAGTGTTTTTGCTGATTTTTTAGTCAAAATAGCTACTAATTTGTTCTAATTTATCAAACCCTACTTGTCTTAATACTTCATATGCAACAATGGCTACAGAATTTGATAAATTTAAAGAACGTAAATGTTCTCTCATTGGAATTCTAATAGTATTACTTATATATTTTTTAAGTAAGTCTTCAGGTAAACCCTTTGTTTCTTTTCCAAATAATATAAATATTTCTTCAGCTTTTGTATAATCTACGTCAGAATAACAATGTTTTCCCTTTGTAGTTGCATAATACATACTATTTTCTTCAGGTTTGTATTTTTCTAAAAATTCACTTAAAGAATTGTGTTCTTCTATGTCTAGCTTATCCCAATAATCTAGTCCTGCTCTTTTTAAATATTTATCTGTTATTTCAAATCCTAATGGTTTTACTAAATGCAGTTTAGCACCTATAGCAGCACAAGTTCTTGCAATATTCCCTGTGTTTTGTGGTATTTCAGGTTCAACCATAACAATATTTAATTTCATATTATCCTCCTATTTGTTAGTGTAAATTAAAATCTTTGATACAAATTTAATAATATATTAGAAAGATGATAATGTTAAAAGGAATGGCGTTTTTAACATTATCATCTTTTGGTTAGTTTTAAACTTCTCTTAGTTTTACTACTAATCTTTGTTTTCCGTGATTTGTACAAGTTATTAGAGTAAGTTCTCTTCTTCCATTTGTTAACTGACTAGTACATCTAGTGTCTGTTGGTTGTACAACAAACTTGTCATATACTTGATATGTAACTGTATTTCCAGACATATCTGTTAATTCTGCTTTATCTCCATTTTTTAATTCATGTAATTTTCCAAACATTTTTCCACTTTCATAATAATGACCTACTATGCAATAATTTCCTATTTCATTTGGCATTAAATCAGTTGGCCAATACTTATTTAATGAAACATATAATAATTCTGGAGAAGTAGTAGAAAGAACTGGATACTCAATATTGATTTTTGGTATTTTTAGTACTGCTTCTGTTGTATATTCCACTCCATCTTCTGATACATAAGTTTGAGTTTCTTGTTGTGTTTCCTGTTGTTGCTCTTGTTGCTTAGGCTCTTGCTGTTCTTCTTCCTCTTGTCCTACATCTAATATAACTATTATAGGAGCATCATCTTCTGGTTCTTTAACAGTTGTATCTCTATTATATTTTAAACTAGCAAGTATTTGTTGTGATACTTGTTCGCTCTTATTTCTGTCATATTCTGCATAAATATAATAAGAAAATAAAAGGCATATTAAAAAAACAGACAAAAAGAACTCTAGTTTATACATAAGTTTTTTTCTCTTCATTTCAGGTGTTATATATAATTTTTCTGTTACTAAAATTTGATTCACTGAAATTTATACCTCTCTTATTTTACAATCTATGTCTATTATATCATTTCTTTTCTCATTTTGGAATAGTTTTTTATATTTTTAATAAAATTATTGATTTATTAAAAATAATTTGATATAATTTGTGGCATAATTAATATAGGCGTTTGATAAGAGAATAGTAATAGGTAATTTTTATATAGAGAGGCTATGGTTGGTGTAAATAGTTTAAAATAGCTTGTGAATCTACTCTTAAAAGCTTTTTACGAAAGTAAAACCGTGTAATGCTCGGTTATGTGCATTTTATTAAGATATTTATTATATATAAATAAATTAAGGTGGTACCGTGAGAAATTATACTCGCCCTTATGCTTGGGCGAGTTTTTTGTTTTTTATTGTATCAAGAAAGGAAAATATTATGATAGACATTAAATATTTAAGAGAAAATCCAGAATTAGTAAAAGAAAACATTAAAAAGAAATTTCAAGACCACAAACTAGTTTTAGTTGATGAAATAATTGACTTAGACACTAAAAATCGTGAAGCTAAGTTAAATGGTGATGAATTAAGAAGCAAAAGAAATTCTTTAAGTAGTGAAATTGGTAATTTAATGAGGCAAGGAAAAAAAGAGGAAGCTGAGAATATAAAAGCTCAAGTTCAAGAAATTAACAAGCAACTAGTAGAAAATGAAAAGCTAGAAGAAGAATATTCCGCACAAATTCAAGAAAGAATGATGAAAATTCCTAATATTATACATCCTTCTGTTCCTATTGGAGAGGATGATAGCAAAAATGTTGAAATTCAAAAATATGGAGAGCCTGTTGTTCCTAATTATGAAATTCCATACCACACAGATATTATGGAATCTCTAGAAGGTATTGATTTAGAAGCTGCTCGTAGAGTTGCTGGTAATGGTTTTTATTATTTAATGGGAGATATTGCAAGGCTTCATTCAGCTGTTATTTCTTATGCTAGAGACTTTATGATTAATAAAGGTTTTACTTATTGTATTCCACCTTATATGATTCGCAGTAATGTAGTAACAGGTGTTATGAGTTTTGAAGAAATGGATGCTATGATGTATAAAATTGAGGGAGAAGATTTATACTTAATTGGTACTAGTGAGCATTCTATGATTGGTAAGTTTAAAGAGCAACTTCTTCCAAAAGATAAATTGCCATATACTATGACTTCTTATTCTCCTTGTTTTAGAAAGGAAAAAGGAGCTCATGGTATTGAAGAGCGTGGCGTTTACCGTATTCATCAATTTGAAAAACAAGAAATGATAGTAGTTTGTGAACCTGAAGATAGTTGGAATTGGTATGATAAACTATGGTCATATACAGTTGAATTGTTTAGAAGTATGGATATTCCAGTTCGTACTTTAGAATGTTGTAGTGGGGATTTAGCAGATTTAAAAGCCAAAAGTTGTGATGTAGAAGCTTGGAGCCCTAGACAACAGAAATATTTTGAAGTTGGAAGCTGTTCTAATTTAACAGATGCACAAGCTAGACGTTTAGGTATTAGAGTTAAAGGTGAAAAACAAAACTATTATGCTCATACTTTAAATAATACTGTTGTTGCTCCACCACGTATGCTAATTGCTCTTCTTGAAAACAATTATAATGAAGATGGAAGTGTTACTATTCCTGAAGTTCTATGGCCATATATGGGTGGAACTAAAGTTTTAAAACCTTCTAAAAACAAGGAGAAATAAAATGTTAATTAAAAATCCAGAGTTTAAAATTTCTGCTGTTAGTTCTAAGCAATATCCTACAGATAATTTACCTGAAATTGTTTTAGTTGGAAAGTCAAATGTTGGTAAGTCTAGTTTTATTAATACTTTAGTTAATCGTAAAAAGTTGGCTAGAACTAGTAGTGAACCTGGTAAAACAAGACAAATTAATTTTTATAATATGGATAATAAATTTTATTTGGTTGATTTACCTGGCTATGGTTTTAGTAAAATGTCAAAGAAAGAACAAGAAAAAGTTGGTGGTTTTATTGAAGAATATTTACAAAAAAGCAAGAATATTGCTTTAATAGTGTTTTTAATTGACATTAGGCATAATCCAACTGAGAATGATAAATTAATGTATGATTACATTTTTAAGACTAATTTGCCTTGCATAGTAATTGCAAATAAAGCTGACAAATTGGCTGTTACAAAAGTTGACACTGAAGTTGAGAATTTACAAAACATATTAAATCCTTTAAAAGATATAGTTTTTCTTCCTTGTTCTAGTGAAAGAAAAATTTATACAAATAGGGTTTGGGAAGAAATTGAAAAGTATATATAACATAAATAGCACTAGTCGTTTTTTGTCGATTAGTGCCGTTTTTGCTTATACTTTAATTGACTATTTTCTACTTTTGTTATATAATAGATATAATCCCTTTTGGGAAAATATATAATTGGAGGTATATTCTTCATGATTCAGCTGCGGAAATTTATCAAGGTGAGCTATGACAGCCATGAGAGTGCCAAGAAGGCATTGGACTCGGCTCAGGCTAAGTTCTCCAGCAATGCAATTCCTTCTAGGAATTTCAATAGGGTTGAAAACAACTCTGTTCTTTTTGAAAGTTCTGGCTCGGCGCGTGATATTCAGGTAAAAGACTTCCTGCTCTCTCTTGGAGGGGCTCTCCCTGAGAATTGCCACGTGAGCTAAGAGATTATATCATCCAAGGAACGGGTATTCATATATTGAATACCCGTTTTCATTTTTAAATTATTTTACATTTTAGTTTTTTCTTCTTTTTTTGTTATTACTTTTAATGCTTTTTGACGTTCTAACATAATTATATGCCCGCATCCTAGGCATTTCATTTTAAAGTCAACACCTACTCTGGTTAATTCCCACAGTTTACTTCCACAAGGATGTTGTTTTTTTGTTCTTACAATATCTCCTACTTCATATTCCATAGGAATTTCCCCTTTCTATTTTTCTATTACATTTTTTATTCTTTTTTCTACGCTTTCTTTGCCAAGAACTTGCATAATTTCATAAAGGTCTGGTGTTTGTTGTCTTCCTGTTATTGCTACTCTTAATACAGTACTAATGTCTCCAACATGTCCTGGCCATTTTTCAGGTTCTTGTTTAAACATTTTTACTTCTCTAGCATATCCTAGTTCTTCTGCTAAATCTTTTAACTTATCAAACCAAGTTTGTTTATCATCATTTATATTAAAGTATTTTTCTAAATATAAAGATAATATTTTCTTTATTTCATTAATATCATTGATTTTAGCATATTCAAAATTGTTATTTTCAGCAAAGAATTTTTCATCATACATATAATAAATAGCATTTTTAATATCAGACCATTTTGCTATGTCTTTTCTTGGTTTAGTATTACCTCTTTCTATTCCAAACACTTTTAATGAATATTCTTTATTTTTTAACATTTCTTCTAGCTCTTTGTCGTAACGTGTTGCCCAGTTTAATGCGTCTTCATACACTTTTTCTTTAGAGTATGTAGATATTACATTTTTTGCTATATCTAATAATTTTATCATATCAAAAATAGCTCCGCTTACACTCATTTTGTTTAATTCAAATTTAAATTCAGATATTTCTTTGTCCGGATTTGCTCTTTTCCAAGTTTCAAAATTAGAATTAGCAATATTTAATAAATATTGATATACCGCTTCTGCTGGTATTCCCTCTTCGTGGTAATAGCTTACGGCAGCTTCTGGATCTTTACGCTTGCTAATTTTACGTTTTTTACCTTCATCTTCTTTTAATATAGCTGATGTATGTGCATATTTAGGCACTTGAAATCCTAATGCTTTGAATAATTCTAAATGTAGTGGTACAGAAGATAACCATTCATCTGCACGTATTACGTGTGTAACTCTCATTAAATGGTCATCTACAGCGTGTGCAAAGTGATATGTTGGCAACCCATCTGCTTTAATAATAACTATATCTTGGTCATTTTCAGGGAATTCTACATTGCCTTTAATAACATCATGATGTCTTATTTTTCTTTCTTCGTTTCCCATAGATTTAAAACGAATAATATATGGCTCTCCAGATTTAATTTTTTCTGCCGCTTCTTCCACTGTTAAATTACGATATTTTGCCCATACTCCATAATATCCTGGTCTTATTTTGGCAGCTTCTTGCTTTTTACGCATTTCTTCTAATTCTTCTGGTGTTGCAAAGCAAGGATATGCTTTTCCTTGTTCAATTAAATATTTAGCAAATGCTTGATATATGTCTTTTCTAGCACTTTGTTTATATGGTCCATAAATTCCTTTTTCTTCTGTTTCGTTTATCATTCCTTCATCAAATACAATACCAAAATCTTTAACAGCTTCTACTATTTGTACTACGCCATTTTCAATTAATCTTTTTTGGTCTGTGTCTTCTATTCTTAATATACTAACACCATTTGTTTGTTTAGCTATTGTTGTGCAAATAATACTTTGATATAGCCCACCTATATGAACATATCCTGTTGGGCTTGGTGCAAAACGTACCACCATTGCTCCCTCTGGTAAATTCCTCTCTGGATATTTTTCTTCATAATATGAAATTGGTTTTGCATCTGGAAATATTAAATTTGCTAAATCTTTATAATCCATTTTTCTCATCCTTCCTTGAAAATATTCTCTATTCTTGATTAATAGCATTCCTATTAAACTTCAGTAATTATTGGTAAAATCATAGGATTTCTTTTTGTTTTTTCAAATATATAATCTCTTAAATTATCTTTTAAGTTAGACTTTATTGTTGCCCAATCACGAATGTGGTTTTCTTCACATTTTCTTACTTCTTCACGTATAACCCTTTTTACCTCTTCCATTAGGTTTTCAGACTCTCTAACATATACAAATCCTCTAGACACTACATCAGGTCCTGATATTATTTCACCTGTGCTTGAGTCCATTGTCATAACAATAACTATTAAACCATCTTGTGATAAATGTTGTCTGTCGCGAAGTACTATATTTCCAACATCTCCTACCCCTAGTCCGTCTACTAACACTTTTCCATTAGGTACTGTTGTTATAGGCATAGCTTCATTTTCGTTTAATTCTAGCACTCTACCATTTGTCATCATAAATATATTTTTTTCTTCTATACCCAATTTTTTTGCTGTTTCTGCATGTGCCATAAGTTGTCTATATTCACCGTGAACTGGTATAAAATATTTTGGTTTTGCTAATGTTATTATTAATTTTTGTTCTTCTTGGCAGGCGTGTCCTGATACGTGAACATCTTCTAATGAACTGTATATTACTTCTGCACCAATTTTCATAAGGTCATCTATTACCTTTGATACATATTTTTCATTTCCTGGTATTGGTGTTGCAGATATAATTACCATATCATTTGGTGTAATAGTTACTTTTTTGTGGTCTCCATTAGCCATTCTAGTTAAGGCTGACATTGCCTCTCCTTGACTTCCTGTAGTAATTATTACTAATTGGTCATCACGATAATTTTTTATATTATCTATATCAATAAATATGTTTTCTGCATCTTGAATATAGCCTAATTCTCTTGCAGCTTCTATCATATTCATCATACTTCTACCACATATTGCAATTTTTCTTCCATATTTAACAGAAGAATTTACTATTTGCTGCACACGGTGTACATTTGATGCAAATGTTGCTACTACTATTCTTTTTGTATTATTTAAAAATAGTCTATCAAATACTTCTCCTACAGAGCTTTCTGACATTGTAAAACCTTTTCTTTCACTATTAGTACTGTCTGAAAGCAATGCTAAAATACCTTTGTTTCCTAATTCTGCAATTCTTCCTAAGTTTATTACTTTATCATCTATAGGTGTATAGTCAATTTTAAAGTCTCCTGTATGAAGTATTGTTCCAACAGGTGTGTTTATGGCTAGCATTACAGAATCTGGTATACTATGGTTGCTATTAATAAACTCTATTTGTATATTTTCAAAATTAATTGTTTGTCCTTGCTCTACAGTAATTAATTTTGTTGTATTTAATAAATTATGTTCTTCTAATTTATTTTTTATTAAAGAAACTGTTAATTTAGTAGCATATATAGGAATATTTATTTGTTTTAAAATATATGGAATTGCTCCTATATGGTCTTCGTGTCCGTGTGTAATAATTAATGCTTTTACTTTTTCTTGATTTTTTAGTAAATAGCTAATATCAGGAATTACTAAGTCAACACCTAGCATATCGTTTCCTGGAAATTCTAGTCCACAGTCTACTAATATTATTTCATTTTCATATTCAAAAACTGTAATGTTTTTTCCTATTTCTTGTAATCCGCCTAAAGGTATTATTTTTAAATTAGATTTTTTAAAGTTAAATTTAGTAATATCACTTGAAGTTTCTTTTTTAGCACTTCTTGTTCTTCTCACCGTAGTTGTTTGTCTTTTCTCTGTTACGCTTGTCCTTGTATTTTTTCTAGTAGTGTAGCTATTTTTTTCTTCTTTTCTTGGATTTTGTTCTCTTTGTTTTGTTCTATTTTCTTTTATTTTTTCATCATATTGTCTTGGTTTATTTACCATATAAAATTTTCTCTCCTTTTTATTTGTATTATTCTTTATAATTGAACTGTTTAAGGAAATAATATTATATAATTATGTCTTTAAAATACAGCATATTTATTTGTTTTAAGCAATAGAAAACAAATATGTTTTTTCTTTTCGCTCTAAAAACATATTATTTTTCTCTTTTAAGTACATTACTTTTTGTAAATTATTTTATCCGATCAAAAATTACTTATAATATTACTTTTATTTTCATATTCAAAAATAAATCTCTTCTTTACCAATTTGGTAACAACTGTTGTTTATTATACTATTTTTTCCCAAAAATGTCAATGGGTACCAAAATATCTTCGCTCCATTGGTCACTAGATAATGGTCTTAATAATAGAAATATTATCTAGTCTCTCCATTGTATAACAGCTTTTCACATTGATTTAACAAAAAATAAGAACTAACCAATTTGTTAGTTCTTATTTGAGAGATTTACAGATCTTCCATTCTCATATATTCTACTATTGTAGTTATAAACTCAGAGTTTGTAGGTTTGCCTTTCATGTAGTAACTATTTCTACCAAAGAATTTATATATATCACATGGGTCCCCTCTGTCAAACAGATTTTCTATTGCACGTCTAATTCTTGCTTCTACTCTTGTACCTGTAGTGTTATATTTTTCTGCCACCTTTGGATAAATAGTTTTGATAAAGCCTTCTTCAACTGTAGCTTCATTTTCATATAGCATACGTATAGCTTCTTTGCTGTACTGATACCCTAATATCCTGGGTTGCATGCCAATTTCTCTAAGAATTCTGCTTATTCTTTTTTCAGTAGTTTCTTCAATACCTCCTGACACAGTAGACATGGAAGAATCAATATCAATTATAAGATTCTTCAAGTCTCCTATTCCATACCCAGCTTCGTCTAGAGTCTTTAACATCTCAATAGTCCGCTCTGTCATTTTTTATCTCTCCTAATGCAAAATTTCAGCTTTTCGCTGTTGCTAAATATTATATCTCTTTATATCATTTTTGTCAAATTCTTCCAAAATGTTTTATGTTAATCTTCTTTTCCATAATAGCTGTCTAATAGTATTTGTTTTAACTCTGTCACTAATGGAAGTCTTGGGTTTGCGGTAGTGCACTGATCTTCAAATGCTCTATCTGCTAGCATATCTACTTTTGCTAAGAATTCTTGTTCTTCAATTCCTGCTTCTTTGAATGATTTAGGAATGTTTAAATCTTCATTTAATTTTTGTATTTCTTTTATTAATGAATTTACTCCTTCTTCATTTCCATATGCAGGGAAGTTCATTCTTCTTGATAATTCTGCATATTTTTGGTCTGCAACAAAGTATTCATATTTTGGGAAAGATACAAATTTAGTTGGTTTTTGACTGTTGTATCTAATAACATATGGCAATAATATTGCATTAATTCTTCCGTGTGGCAAGTGAAATTCTGCCCCTATTTTATGTGCTAAAGAATGGTTTATTCCTAAAAATGCATTTGTAAACGCCATACCTGCTATAGTACTTGCATTATGCATTTTTTCCCTAGCATAGCTATTGCTTCCATTGTTATATGCTTCTCTTATATTTTTAAATACTAACTCTACTGCTTTTTCTGCTAGTCCATCAGTATAGTCTGATGCCATATTTGATACATATGCTTCAATAGCGTGTGTTAAAACATCCATACCGGTATCTGCTGTTATTGTTTTTGGTAAACTCATAACTAGGTCAGGGTCTACTATAGCAACATCTGGAGTTAGTTCGTAATCTGCTAAAGGATATTTTTTATTGTTTTTCTTATCTGTAATAACTGCAAATGATGTAACTTCTGAGCCTGTTCCTGAAGTTGTTGGAATTGCTACCAATTGTGCTTTTGTTCCTAATTTAGGGAATTTATACGTACGTTTACGTATGTCCATAAATTTGAGTTTCATTCCTTCTGCGTCAGCCTCTGGATGTTCATAGAATAACCACATACCTTTTGCTGCATCTATTGGACTTCCACCACCTAGCGCAATAATTACATCTGGTTTAAATTCTCTCATCATTTCAACACCTTTATATATTGTATCAAAAGATGGGTCTGATTCTACATCTGAGAATATTTCTGAGTGTACATATTCTTTTCTTTTTCTTAAGTGATAAAGAATTTTATCTACATATCCTAATTTTACCATTGATGGATCTGTTACTATAAATGCTCTTGTAATATCTGGCATTTTTTCTAAGTATGCTATAGAACCTGCTTCAAAATATATTTTTTGTGGTATTTTAAACCATTGCATATTAACTCTCCTTTTTGCTACTCTTTTTATATTTATTAAATTTACACTTGATACATTTGCAGTAGTTGAGTTTCCTCCAAATGTTCCACATCCTAAAGTTAATGATGGCATATTTGTATTATATATATCTCCTATTGCTCCGTGTGTTGATGGAGAGTTTACTATTATTCTACCCACTTTTACTTTTTCTGAGAATTTTCTTATTGTTTCTTTGTCTTCTGAATGAATAACTGCAGAATGTCCTAGACCACCAAATTCTATTAATTTTTCTGCTAGTTCTATTCCCTCATCCGCATTTTCAACTATATAATATGCTAGTACAGGGCTTAGTTTTTCTTTTGAAAATGGATATTCTATTCCAACACCATTTTCTTTTAATACTAATACTTTAGTATCTTTTGGAACTTCAATTTTAGCACCTTTTGCTATATCATATGGACTTTTTCCTACAATATCTGCATTTAAAGCACAGCCTTTTTCTTGTATAAACATACTATTGCGTAATTTTTCTGTTTCTTCTGCGCTTAAAAAATAGCAACCTGCTTCTTTCATAAGTTTTTCAAATTCTGTGTGAATTTCTTTGTCTACTATAACTGATTGTTCTGAAGCACAAATCATTCCGTTGTCAAATGATTTTGATAATACCAAATCATTTACAGAGGTTTTTAATTTAGCTGTTTTATCTATATAGCAAGGTACATTTCCAGGTCCTACTCCTAATGCTGGTTTTCCACAAGAGTATGCTGCTTTTACCATTCCGCTTCCACCAGTTGCTAATATTAAATTAACATCTGGATGGTTCATAAGTGCTGTTGTTGCAGCTACTGATGGTTCTTCAATCCATAGAATACAATCTTCAGGTGCACCTGCTTTTACCGCTGCTTTTCTTAATATTTCTGCTGCTGCGACACTTGATTTTTGAGCAGATGGATGGAATCCAAATATAATTACATTTCTTGTTTTTGCTGCAATTATTGACTTAAACATAGTTGTAGAAGTTGGGTTTGTAACAGGTGTTACACCTGCTATAATTCCTATTGGTTCTGCAATTTCTTCATAACCTTCTTCTTCATTTTCTGAAATCACTCCAACAGTTTTGTCATATTTTATACTATGATATATATACTCTGTTGCAAACATATTCTTTGTAATTTTATCTTCATAAATTCCACGGTTAGTTTCTTCAACTGCTAATTTTGCAAGCTCCATATGATGTTCTAATCCAGCCATGGACATTTGTTTTACAATTTCGTCTATTTGTTCTTGGTCTAATTTTAAGTATTCTTTTGATGCTTTTTTAGCTCTTTCTACTAAACTATTTATCATTTCTTGAACTTTTTGATTTTCATCTTTTTTTAATTCTTCCGCCATAATTTTCCTCCTTATGTTTTTATTATTTTCATTTCTGTGTAATTATATACTAACTTTTTTGGATTGTAAACCTAATTTAAAAAAACTACCCTAAGTATTATGTAATACTTAGGGTAGAAATAGGCTACATTATGCTTTTTACTTTTTCTTCGTCCATTGCCATAATACCTGTTCTGATGGCAAGAAGCTCTTTTATGGCTTCTTCTACCTCTTTGTTAGCTTCTCTTGCAGACATTCTGCCTTGGCAAACTTTACGCAGAGTAGCAGTAATGTCAAGAGAATCATCTGCAAGCATGACGAACCGGATATTTTGTGAAATATATTCACAATATGGTTCAAGCTCATTTTTAAAGCTTTCTCCCTTTTCTATCCTCCTAAGAATATATTGTATATCCTTAAGCGCGCCTATTGCCTCACTAACTTCAAGGTTCAGCTGTTGCATTTTTCTAGTAATTGGTAACATTGTTACCTTCCCTCCTAGCTTAAAGCCTATTTTTATTTACAAGAATTACTTGCATACTAAAAATTATACCATAAAATACATTTTTTTGCAATTTCTTCTTTCTTTTTAAACGGAAATAGTATATAATATAGCCCTAGATTGATTTTATAAATCTTAAGGAGTGAAATTTATGGGATATAGTTTTAAAAATATTGAAAAGAAGTGGCAGGATAAGTGGTATTCCGAGGGTACTTTTTATGCAAAAGATGATACTTCTATGAAAAAATGGTATGGATTAATTGAATTTCCTTATCCTTCTGGTCAAGGACTTCATGTTGGCCATCCAAGAAGTTATACCGCTTTAGATATTATTGCTAGAAAAAAGAGAATGGAAGGGTATAATGTACTATATCCTATTGGGTTTGATGCATTTGGTTTGCCAGCTGAAAATTATGCTATAAAAAATCATATTCATCCTAAAGTTATAACAGAGCAAAATATTGCACACTTTACAGACCAATTAAAATCACTAGGATTTTCTTTTGATTGGTCTAGAGTAGTAAATACAACTGACCCTGATTATTATAAATGGACTCAATGGATATTTGTTCAATTATTTAAGCATAATTTAGCTTATAAAACTACTATGCCTATTAATTTTTGTACAGGATGTAAGGTAGGCTTAGCTAATGAAGAAGTTGTTAATGGTGTTTGTGAAAGATGCGGAAGTCCTGTTGTCCAAAAAGAAAAGAGTCAATGGATGCTTAAAATTACTGAATATGCACAAAGGCTTATTGATGATTTAGATGATGTTGATTATTTAGAAAAAATTAAAACTCAACAAAGAAATTGGATTGGTAGAAGTGAAGGAGCTGAAGTTAAATTTAAACTTGCAGGTCATAATAAAGAGTTAGTTGTTTATACAACAAGACCAGATACTTTATTTGGTGCAACATATATGGTAGTAGCTCCTGAACATCCTATTATTAAAGAGTTAGAACACGAAATTACTAACTTAGAAGAAGTAAAAGAATATCAAAAACAAGCTCAGTTAAAGTCTGATTTTGAACGTGCAGAATTAAATAAAGAAAAAACTGGTGTGGAAATTAAAGGAATTAAAGCTTTAAATCCTTTAACTAATACGGAAATTCCAATTTGGGTTTCAGATTATGTTTTAATTACTTATGGTACTGGCGCTATTATGGCTGTTCCTTCTCACGATACTAGAGACTGGGAATTTGCTAAAAAGTTTAATTTACCTATTATTCAAGTAATTGAGTCTATGGATAAAAATACTGTTTGCGATATTGAAAAAGAAGCTTTTACAGATGTTGCAACTGGAAGATTAATAAATTCTGGATTTTTAAATGGTTTGTCTGTAGAAGAGGCTAAGAAAAAGGTTATTGATTATTTAGAAGAAAAAAATATTGGTACAAGAAAAGTAAATTATAAATTACGTGATTGGGTATTTTCAAGACAACGTTATTGGGGTGAACCAATTCCAATGATTTATTGTGAAGAATGTGGATGGGTTCCTGTTCCAGAAGAAGAACTTCCTTTAGTATTGCCAGATATTGAAGATTATGAACCTGGAGAAAATGGAGAATCTCCTTTAGCTAAGCACAAAGAATGGATTAAAACAAAATGTCCTCATTGTGGAAAAGATGCTCAAAGAGAAACTGACACAATGCCTCAATGGGCTGGTTCTTCTTGGTATTTCTTACGTTATATGGACCCTCATAATAAAGAAGCCCTTGCTTCTAAAGAAGCTTTAAATTATTGGGGACCAGTTGATTGGTATAATGGTGGTATGGAACATACAACACTTCACTTATTGTATTCTAGATTTTGGCATAAATTTTTATATGATATTGGAGTTGTTCCAACTAAGGAACCTTATGCAAAACGTACTTCTCATGGTATGATTTTAGGTTCTAATGGTGAAAAAATGTCTAAATCAAAAGGAAATGTTATAAATCCTGATGATATTATAGAAGAGTTTGGGGCAGATACTTTCCGTGTTTACGAAATGTTTATGGGACCTTTTGATCAAACTGCTCCTTGGTCTATGGAAAGTATTCGTGGATGTAATAAATTCTTAGACAGAGTTTGGAATATGCAAGAATTTTTAGTAGATGGAGAATCTTACTCTACTGAATTTGAAAAAATGATTAACAAAGCTATTAAAAAGGTTTCTTCTGATATTGAAGAAATGAAGTTTAATACTGCAATTTCTACTTTTATGACTATGACAAATGAGTTTTACAAATTAAAAAGAATAAATAAAGCAGAATACCGTACATTTTTACAATTATTAAATCCTTTTGCTCCACATATGACTGAAGAATTATTTGAAATAATTGGTTCAAAAGATACTATAGCAAATACTCCTTGGCCAACTTATGATGAAGCAAAAACTATTGATGATGAGATTGTTGTTCCTATTCAAGTAAACGGAAAAGTAAAAGCGACCATTTCTATTGCCTTAGATTCTGATGAGTCTATAGTTGCTGAAAAGGTGCATACAAATCAAGCGGTTAAAAATGCTATTGCTAATAAAACTATAGTGAAAGAAATTTATGTAAAAAATAAAATTTATAATATTGTAGTAAAATAGATTATAAATTGTATTGAATTAAAAAGAATATTGTCAAAAAAAGCGCAAATTTGCGCTTTTTTAGTATTGTTCTTTTTTGTAATGTATTAGTAATCAATTTGTAATAATATTGTAATACTATTTTGTAGTTTTATGTTGTATAATTGAATAGTAAATTACTAAGGAGAAATATATTATTAATGAACATTGAAGCAGAATTAAAAAAAGATGGAATTGAAATTGTTGGTAGATTAGACACTCTTAGTGTTAACTCTATTGCTAAAAGCGTTGCAGAAAAACTTTGCAAAGCTTTTCCTAGAGCACACTTTGTTTATGAAGAATTATTTATTGAGTTTTCTAGAATACCTATGTATATAGCAAAAATGCCTGAAGGCTTTGCAGAGGCTAATTATTTTTATAAAAATTCTTCTATATATTTTAAGTATGGTATTCCTTTACAAGATTTAGAAAAATTTGCTGTTCACGAAATTATTCACTTTGTTCAAGAGGTAAAAGATAGTAAAGGTGTTTTATATCGTTTAGGATTATGCGAATATAGTGAATTTAAAACTTATGGAATGGCTTTAAATGAAGGTGCTGTACAACTAGCTACTGCTAAAATTTTAGGTGATAAACAAGATTTAGTAAAGTATTATGATATTTCTTTGCCTACTAATAGTCCAAACTATTACCCTCTTCTTTGCAATTTAGTAAATCAAATGGCATATTTAATTGGTAAAGAAGTTTTATTTGATAGTACTCTTTTTAGTACAGATGAATTTAAATTAAAATGTATTAATTCCTTTGGTAGAAAAAATTTCTTAAAGATTCAGTCTAACTTGGATGCGCTTTTAAATACAGAAGAAAAAATTATTTTACTTAACAATGAATTGATGAATGAAAATTGTGAGGATGTTAAAGCTCAAAAAAATGCACGTAAAATTTTAGAATACAAAAATAATGTTAAAAATGTATTTATACAAACTCAAAATTTAATATTCACTTCATATTTTGATAATGAGTTTAATAAAATAAAAACTACTCAAGAAATTGAGTTTTTCCGTACCAAATTATATAATTATAAAAATTATTTAGGAATTACTAATAATTATAATACTTTTAATGATTATTATATTGATAAAATGATAGCTTTAGAAGCATTGTTTGAAGCTATTACAAATAATGTTGCTTTAGTTGTTGTTAAAGAAAATAAAATTACTAAATTTTTTAGAAGTTTACGAACTTTATTTAGTGCAAATAAACAAACTGAAAAAAATTAAAAGAGATTGTATAAAAATCTCTTTTAATTTTTTTGGTTTTCTAAGTATTCTGCTATTTTGTTAGCAACTTCTCTTCCGTCTCTTGCAGCCCAAGCAACAGTAGAATTTTGACCAGATATATCTCCTCCTGCAAAAACTTTTTTATGTGATGTTTGATTATTTTCATTTACCAAAACATATTTATTTTTTGTTGTTTCTAATTGACACTTTTCTAGTAGTTCTTTATCTGCTTTTCCACCAACAGCCATAACAACATAGTCCATATCCATTATATAATTGCTACCTTCAATATTTACAGGAGATTTTCTATTTTCTCCTTGCTTTTCAACCAATTGTGTTTTTATACATTCTATTTTTTCTACTTTATTTTTTCCTAATATTCTTACTATATTATTTAAAAATAAAAATTGTATTTCTTCTTTTTTTGCATCTGCAATTTCTTGTTCTTCAGCTGGCATTTCTTGTTCAGACCTTCTATATATTACAGTAACTTCTTTAGCTCCAAGTTTTTTTATAGTTCTGGCACAGTCTATTGCAACATTTCCTCCGCCAATAATGGCAACTTTTTTATTTGTATAATTAGGATGATTTTGGTTTTCTAGTAATGCATTTCCACCATATACTCCTTCTAGTTCTTCTCCTTCAATAACCATTTTTCTTGGAATGTTAGCGCCTATGCTTAAAAATATAGCATCATACTCATTTTCTAGCTCCTCTAAGCTTAAATTTTTACCTAATTCTTTTTCATAATGCACTTTTATTCCAAGAGATAAAATTTGTTTAATAGTTTTTTCTAGAATAGATTTATCTAACCTAAACTCTGGTATACCCCTTTTTAAAATTCCTCCTAAGTCTTTTTGCTTTTCATAAATTGTTACACTAAAACCTTTTTTCCTTAAAAAAGCGGCTGCTGTTAGTCCTGCTGGGCCTCCTCCTATAATAGCTACTTTTTTATTGTTTTCTTTAGGCATACCCCAGCTATTTAATAAACTGTTTTCTTGTTGTAAAGCCCAATCTCCCACAAATGCTTCTAAATCTCCTATAGAAACAGGTTTTGATTTAATGCCTCTTATACATTTTCCTTGGCATTGTTTTTGATGTGGACAAATTCTACCGCATATTGCTGATAATACTGTAGTTTCTGTTAATATTTTGTATGCCTCTTCTATATTTTGTTCTTTTACTTTTTGTATAAATACTGGTATATTATTTCCAAGTGGGCAACCTGTTCTACATTGCGGATTTTTGCAATTTAAACAATATTCTACTTTTTGTTTTATTTCTTCTTTCATTTTTTACACCTTTAACTTTATTTTTATTTTAGTTCATTGCATTTGTCTACAACTTGCTTTAAATCTTTCCAAAATTCAACCTTTTTATTTTCATCCCTAAGAAGAGCTGCAGGGTGCCAAGTTGGCATATATTTTATTCCTTTTTGTTCTATCCAATTTCCTCTGCAAGCTGTAATACTATATTCTTTTCCTAGTATATTTTTTAAAGCTGTACTTCCTAGCAATACAATAATTTTAGGTTTTACAAGTATTACTTGATTACGCAAATAATCTAAGCAAGCTGCTGCTTCATCATCTTCTGGTACTCTATTAGCAGGAGGTCTACATTTTACAATATTAGCTATGTATACTTCTTGCCTTTTTATTCCTAATCCTTGGAAAGCTTTATTCATAAGCTGTCCCGCTTTTCCCACAAAAGGCAGACCTTGTGCGTCTTCATCTGCTCCAGGACCTTCTCCTATAAACATTAAGCTTGCTTGTTTATTTCCTTCTCCAAATACAATGTTTTTTCTTCCTGCACATAATTTACATTTATTACAATCTTTAATACTATTTTCTAATTCTTCCCAATTATTATACATCTTTTACCTCTTTTTATTCAACACAATCTTCTAGTAGTTGTATTTTTGTGTCTAATGTTGTATCAATCTTAACCATTGTTCCAATAGGTATAACTGTTTTTTTATCAATATGTCCAAAATTATTGGATTTTATAATTGGAAATTTGTATTCTCCATCTAATGTATCTAATAAAATTTGCTCTATGCTAGTAGCTCCATCATAATTTCCAAGCCAAATTCCTTTAATTTTGTCAAACACTCCATTTTGCTTCATATGGTATAAATAGTTGCTTACTAAAGCTGGTGGTGTTTCTACAAATAGTTCTTCCAAAAACAATATTTTGTCTGTAAAATCTATTGCATATTTTCCTGATACCATTTGATTTACTAAACTTAAATTTCCACCTACTAAAATACCTTTAGCATTCCCCTGTTTAATTGTTATATACTCATCTTCTGCCTTTCCTAAACTTAAACCACCTTCTACAAATCTTTTAATTACTTCTTCATAACCATATTGTGTTTGCCACGAAGTTAATGATTTAAATGTTGGTCCGTGAAAAGTTACTAGTCCTGTTTTGGCATAAATAACATTTAATATTGATGTAGAGTCACTAAATCCACATATTATTTTTGGATGATATTTTATTATATCATAGTCTAAATAGTCAAATGTAGTATTTGAATTAAAACCACCCGAAATACAAAAGATTGCTTTTATTTCTTCATTTTGAAACATATTATTTATATCTTCTGCTTTTTGCTTTGCAGTTGCTGAATAGCCCAATTTATTTGATAGAGCATTTGGTGCAAATTTAATATTAAAACCTGCTGTTTTCATAAGGTTTATTGAATTATTTATTGTTTCTAGATCCTCTTCTTGTACCGGGCTTGATGGAGCAATTAATCCTATTGTATCACCTTTTTTTAGTTTTTTTGGTATCATAAGCCTGCCTCCTTATTTTAATATTGATATTAGTGCTGCATTTCTTCCCGAATTTTCTTTATCTATACGGTATGAATGAAATAGCTCCGGATGACACATTGTACAAACTCCGCTATCTATAATATTTTCTGGTTTTAGACCTGCATTTTTTAGTAATTCTATATTTATTTTTACAGTATCAATATGATATTTGGTTTTACCATCTTTTTGTATAATTTCATTTATATCAAGCAAATTACTATATTTTTCATAAAATAGTTCTTTTACATCTTCATCTACTTCAAAGCAACACATTCTAATGCTTGGGCATATACAACATGTGATATCTTCTGTATTACTTCCATAGGTATTTTTCATTTTTTCTATTGCTTTTAATATAATTCCCTTTAAAGTTCCTTTCCAGCCCGAGTGAATACTGCCAACAATATTTTTTACTGGATCGTATATAAGCAAAGAAATGCAATCTGCTGAGGTAGTAACTAATGTTATGCCTTGTTTATTTGTTAATAACCCATCTATTTCTTCAAAATATTTAATTTCATTAACTATTTGAACATTGTCTGTGTGTGTTTGATGTGGTTTTACAATTTTGCTACTGTCTAAATTTAAACAATCACATATTCTTTTATAGCTTTGTTTTAGCATTGCTTCATCTTTATATATTGGCGGAAAATTTAGTTTATTACCGCTTCTTAATGTGTAACAATGTGTTATTTGTGGATATTGTAATAATTTTTTAAATTGAATATATTCTATACCATTTTTGTTTTGGTAAATTATATTGTCATTAAAAATATTTTGCATTTTATATTCCTCTTTCATCTTTTAAGTATTGTTTGCAATTTTATTTAGCACATATTCTTTGTTGATATTAGATATGTAATTATAATCATTTTTTGTAATTTGATTAAATTGGCAAATTGCCTTATAGCTACAATACTCACAAGGCGTTTTTTTGTCTCTTATACGGTAATATGGTTCAATATTAATATTTCCTTCTAGAATTTCTTCTGAAATTTGTTTAATAATTTTCTCCATATATTTTTGCAAATTATCAAATTGTTTAGAATTTAAAGTATTTGCTTTATCGCTTACTTCTCCGTCTTTTCCTATATATGCTGGAACAATATTAGAATTACCATTAACTAAATTTGTATCCATTTTTCTTACAATTTTACTATCTGCTAGTATAAGTCCTTGCATTTTAAATTGTTTACTAAGTTCTTTCTTCATTTCTTCATCTGTCATATCTTGGTTTGCATTTAATATAGGGTCTATTAAATTAAAGTATAATGCCCCTGCCGGCATAACATCTTCACTTTTACAAGTTGCATCTAAATATGTTAAAAGTTGAAGTTGCAATCCTGCTAAAACTTCGTTTAAATTAATATTTTTTATAGAAGATTTGTAGTCTATAATGCGTATGTATTTGCCGTCTACCGTCTTTGCTATATCTACTCTATCAATTTTTCCTGTTATTTCAACTTTTTTTCCATCTTTTAATTCAAATATAATTGGTGGATATTTGCCACCATGTTTGAATTCTATTTCGTGTCCTAGTACTTCAAACTCGCTATATTTAAGGCTGTCTACAATATATTTCATTGATTTTGTAATAACTTTTTTTAGTCTTTGGGCTAACACCCTATATTTAGGTATAGTATTAAATATGTCATATTTCTTTAGGGTTAGTTTTTCTTCAACAATTTCTTTAGTTATTTCCTCTATTTGTTCATCTTCAATTTGTTTTACAGATATATTTAGTTCTTCTAATCTTTCAAAAAAGCTGTCTATTACTTCGTGCATTAAGTTTCCTGTATCTATAGACTCTACATAAAAACTGTCTTTTTCTTTTAATTTTAAGCCATATTTTAAATAATATGAAAAAGCACAAGACTTATATTGTTCTAATCTAGATACACTAGTTTTTAGCGTATTTCCATATAGTTTTTCCAGTTGGCTTTTATGTAATTTTTCTGGTTCATTTTTATATTGTATAGCTTTTAATGCATTTTCTAATTGTTCTTTGTAGTTATATTCATAATAATTGTACACTTCAAACCAAATAGAATCTATTTTTTCTCCTTGAATAAAGTTTCTTAAATTTATTAATAGTTCATCAAATGTAGTTGTAGAAAGTAATATATTGCTTTTTCTTTCTACAACATCACTTTGTTCTTGTATATTAGGAAATATTCTTTTTATTTTATTTATTAAAATTGATGCTCTTAAAGACTTTCCCTCAGCATCTGATGAAACATATGATAAATATAGCTTTTCCTCTGCTGTTGCAAAAGCTTTGTATATATTAAAATTATCATCATATATTTGTTCTATTGTTCCTTTTGCAAGTTCAATTCCCTTTTCTTTTAGTATGTTTCTATCTTTATCGTCCAAAAAGCCTTCATCTTTTTGAATACTTGGAAAACTACCATCATTTAATCCTATAATAAATACAATATCTACTCTTTGAGACCTTGAACGGTCAACATCCCCAACAATCACTTGGTCAGCAGTAGCAGGAATCACTCCTAAGTCACTTTGGCTAAAGCCCATTTTTAATATTTTTGCATACCTATCAAATGTAATATTTTTATCTCCTAAAATTAATACTATTTCATCAAACAATTCAGTTAGAATTTGCATACTTGTTTCATATTGCTTGGCAATTTCTAGCTGTCCATTTTCTTTTAAATTTTGCACAATTTTTTCTGTCTTTTTATATATTTGATTTTCAAGCATAAATTCATAAATTTTAGTTGTAATTTCTTTTACTGTTTTTAAACCTTGTAAATCTTTTTTTAATTTTAAAAGTGGTTCTACTACTTTGTTTTTAGCATATATAATTTGTTTTTGTTGTTCTTCTGTTTCATTATAAAAATTCCACTCTTTAGAATACCATTTACTTCCTTTAATTCCCCATTTTAGGCAATAGTTTTCTAGTAATGCTATTTCCTCTATATCTAAGTCTATAAGTCCTGTTTTTATGTATCCAAACATAGCTTCATAAGACCAGTTTTTAGCAAATATTTCTAATAAAGATAGAACAAATCTTACTAATATGTTACTTCCTAAGTCTTTTTTTTCATCTATAAAAACTGGTATTTTATATTTGGCAAAAATGGCTTTGCACAAACTTGAATATTGTTCTATGTTTTTTGTAATTACAGACATTTGCTCATATCTATAACCTGCTTTTGCAAGTTTTGTTATTTCTATAGCAATATTTTCTATTTCTGAATATGGGTTGCTTGCAAGAAATACAGATAAATTTTCTACTTGTTTATTATATTTTTTGTACAAAGGTGATGCTATATTTTCTGCTAAATGTTTTAATTCTTCAGTTTTAAATCTTTTTGCTTGATTTAAGCAAATTGGTTTTTCTACTTCTATATTTTCTTGATTTGCAATTTCTAAAATTCTTTTTACTGTTTGTTTATTTGCATAAAAAGTGTCTATATCTGGGTTTGTATTCTCTACTAAATTATCTGCACATATAGTTATTGTAAGAGTATGTGATATTTTCATTAATTCTCTTAAAATTTCATATTCTTGCAAAGTAAAACCTGCAAATTCATCTATATATATATCACAACCTTTAAATTCTTGTGAATCTTCTAGTTTTTGTGCTAAAAGAGTTAATCCATCATTTTCATCAATGTATTCATTTTTTATAATACTTGTATATAAATCATATAAATTTGTAATATCTTCAAGTTTTTTTTGCAAGTATTTATCTTCCATATTATTAGTAACTTTTTTTAGTGTTTTAAGCTGTACTTGGTGTTTTTTTAGCTCTGTTAATTGTCTTGATATCATTTCTACATTTTCATCTGATTTTCCTAAAAATGAAAATTTATCGTTTTGTGTTAATAAAATATGGTCAATGAGCATTGCTTTACCTGAACCAGATAAATTAAGTCTGGTTTTCCCTCCAACCTCATTTAATACCCTGTAAGCCATACGGTTAAACGTAATTACTTCAGCTGCAATCATACTTTGAGAAGAAGAAATTTCTAATAATTTTTGCTCTGCTGTAAAAGAAAATTGTTCTGGCGTTATTAATTTTATATTATATTTAGATTTTTTATTTATTTTTTCATTTATTTGATTAAATAAATATGTACTTTTTCCTGTTCCCGCTGTACCATACACAATTTGTATACTCAAAACTATCTTCTCCTTTCTATTTTGTCGTTTTAACAAACGGCCCTAAAACGACAATTTTTATGCTTCACGTTTCCAATAAAATAAATATTGCTGAGCTAATCCTGCTAAATTTCCATACTTTTGTGTCGCTAAACTTTCAATTTGCTCTCTTTTTAATTTTGTTTCATCTGGTAAATTAAAGTATAGTTCATTCATTACTCTTCTTACCCAAACATCTACTGGGAATACATTTAAGCATTTTAATGTAGAAAATAGCAAAATGCAATCTGCTACTTTTGGTCCTACTCCTGGCATTGTAAGTAATGTTTCTTTTATTTTTTCACTTTCTTTTTCCTGTTTTAATTTTTCTAAATCTACTTGTTTTGTTAGTATAATTTTTGTGGTTTCATATACTCTTTGGTCTCTAAAGCCTAATCCTAAAGCTCTTAAGTCTTCTACAGTAGCTTTTGATAATTCTTCTGGTGTTGGAAATGTATAATATTCTTTTCCCTTCCACACTATTTTGTTCCCATATTTTTTTGATATTCTTTCTATAATTCCTTTAATTCTTGGAATGTTATTATTGGCAGATATTATAAAAGAAATTATAATTTCCCATAAATCTTGATTTAATAGTCTTATTCCTTGTCCATATTCTACACTTGTTTTCATATTGTTATCTATTTTTGATAGTTCTTCTTTTAATTTTTTATAATCTCTTTTTAAATCAAAATATTCCTCTATTTCTTCTTTTATATTATTTGGGCATATTCCTTTAAATATAACTTTATTATTTTCTTTTTGAACGTTTATAACGTTGTTTTTAAATATTCCTGTGTAACTTCCATTTAATTCTTTATTCCATCTAAAACATTGTCCACATTCAAATATATCTCTTAATTCAAATGAATCTACATTATCAATTATGTATTCTTGTTCTTGCATATATCTCACCTTCAAAATTATTATACTATAGTTTTTAGTTTTTAGGTAGGTATTTTTTATTTTTTAGTCATAAAATTATAATATTATATTGCAATTTACAGCCTATTAGTATATAAGTCTATAAATATGTTAGTTTAGAGCATACAAGTGGTTTGAAGAATAATGAGTTAGAAATAGTAACAATATTATATGAAAAGGAGACGAACAATAGTCGTCCCCCTACAGTTATGTTTTAAAAAGCTATTTAAAAATCTCATAAATTATAGCACCTATAGATTGAATTATAAATAAATTTAATATATTAGAAGTTAATAAGTTATTAGTTGCCTCTATTACTCCATCTTCTTTATTTTCACTTTTTTTGTGGTGTTTTTGAGCTTCTATAAATGTAATAAGCTCTGGCAGGCTTGTTACAAAGCCTAATAAAATTCCTATTATCACTTGAGATATATTAAATTTCAAGCATAGCTCATTTAAAGTATCACTTAATAAATTTCCCACAAAGTACAAAGATACTGCTATTATAATTAAATAAACAGTATATTTTACTATTACTCTTTTTTTGCCTTTGACCCATTTTGATTCTTGTTCTATTTGCTTTTCTTGTATAGTTTTTTTATTTAAGTACAGTTTATGGCTTTGGTGGTTAATATAATAAAATAGCAAAAATAGTAATATAAAAATTGGAACAATACTTATGTTTAACTCCATTTTTATAGATAAAATTAGTATTGGAATTAGTATTGTTAATAACACTAGTACTAAATCTATTTTTATTGCTTTTTTGTTTAATATTTTTTGATTTTTATTAATATATATGGATGCTAAATATTGTATAATATTTATTATATTTGAGCTAATAATATTGTATATACTAGCGTGCAGTAAACCTATTGCTGCAGAAAAAGACACGGTAAGAAGTTCTGGAACAGATGTAGCAATTCCAGAAATATTTCCTACCGTTTTAGCTTTTAAATTTAAGCTTTCTGCTAGCTTTCTTAGCACTGGTACTAATATATATTTAGATATAATAACAATTAATCCTAAATAAAAAATAAACTGTAAAAATTCCCAAATTAAACTCATATTAATTTTTATTTCCTTTTCATTTTACTAAACAGACATTTTAAATCCTTTTCCCCAGGTTTCTCTTGCATTACTAATAATAATAAAAGCTTTTTTATCTATTTGAGTTGCTATTTGCTTAATTTTTGCTATTTCATTTCTACTTCCTACACATAATAACATCATTCTTTTTTCATTAGTGTACATTCCCTTAGCATAAATTGCTGTACTTCCTCTTTGTAATTTTGTTTCTACTTCTTTTGCAATGTCTCTATATTTATTTGATATAATAAACATCATTTTTGTAAAGTTAACACCTTCAAATATAATATCTATCATTTTTCCCATTAGATATATGCTAATTGCAGAATATAAACCAATTTCAACTTCTTTAAAGAAAAATACATTAAGGGCTATTATAATTACATCAATAATAACTATTATGCTACTTGTTCTTATATATGGCTTATAAGTTCTAGCAATATATGTTATTAAGTCTGTTCCTCCTGTTGATGCATTTGCCTTTAAAACAAGTGCCAAACCTATTCCTATAAAAATACCTCCATAAATACAAGCCAAAAATCTGTCTTGTGTTAATGCCGGAATTTTTTCAAACAAGTCAATAAAAGCAGATAACAGTGCTGTTCCTATAATTGATTTAGTTATTAATTTTTTTCCAATTTTTAAAAATGCCCATATAAAGAATGGAATGTTTAGAACAAATATTGTTGTTCCTAGTGGAAATTTAAATAAATAATATAAAATTGTTGCAATACCTGTAAAACCACCTGAAGAAAGTTTATTTGGAAGTAAAAAAAGTGATGTGCCTATTGCCATTATGCAACATCCTAAAGTTAAATATATCATTTCTATTAAAAACTCTTTTATTAAATAAGTTTTTTTGTTTTTTATATAATCCATAAAAAATCACCTATTAATACTAATTATTAGCAATAATAGGTAATTTTATACTTCTATTTTTTTATTTTACTTTTTTGTTCTTCTAAAATGTCTTCATATGTTTTATCAATTTCTATTTCAAACTTTCCTTTTTTTATTGCTTCATCAGGCTTTACTATTACATCTACATCATATAGTTCTTTTAACTTTAAAACATTTTCTTTTTTATGCCCTATAATATTATTTATATTTTCAGGGTTTGCCTTAATAGTTACCTGCATAACCTTTATATTAAATTTTTTAATTTCTTCTACTATTTCGTCATACCACATTCCCGATTCTACTAATTGCCTAAATGCTGGGTGATATGGTCCTGCAACTACTTGACTACTTTCCTGTGTAGGGTCTGTTATTTCTTCTGTGTTTTGAAGTCCTATTCTAATTACTTGTATTTTTGCCTTATTAAATAGCTTCATTACATCTTTTGAGCGTTCTACTGCCTGTTCTACTGTTAGTGGCATATATTCTTTGCTTTCATATTCTTTTAAAAGTGGTGTGTTTTTTATTACAAGTACAGGATATATTCTTACTATTTTTGGTTTTAATTTTATTAATGTTTTGGCTGTATTAATTTCGTCTAGATGTGTACTTTCAGGTAGACCTATCATCATTTGATGTCCTAAAGTAAAGCCATATAGTCTAATAAGTTTTGACGCTTTTTTTACATCTTCAAAAGTATGCCCTCTTTGGCATCTTTCTAAAATATAGTCATTTGTAGATTGTACCCCTAATTCTATTGTTTTTACATTATATTTTTTTAGTCTTTTTAAAATATCTTTGTTTATACAGTCAGGTCTTGTTGATATACGTATGCTTTTTACTCTTCCTTGCTTTATAAACTCATTTGCCGCTTCTAGCAATTCATTTTGTATATTTTCATCTATTGCAGTAAAGCTACCTCCATAAAATGCAACTTCTACATATTTAGAGTCATCCTTAAAATTTTTTAAGTAATATTCTATTGTGTCTTTTACATCGTTTTTGTTTACTTGTTTAGTTTGTCCACTAATTTCTTTTTGATTACAAAAAGTACATTGATGAGGGCATCCTAAATGTGGCACAAAAATTGGTATAATATATTCTTTTTTCATTTTTTCTCCTTTTGGGCTATATTATTATTCCACTTTTCTTTTGTGTTTTTATTTTATTTTTTCTAATGCTTTTTGTGCTGCTTCCATTTCTGCTTGTTTTTTTGTTTTTCCTTCTCCTATAGCTAAAGGATTTTCATTGCAAAATACTTGAACTGTAAATGTTTTATTATGGTCTGGCCCACTAGTTTTTATTACATCATATTTAATATGTACTGTTCCATTTTCTTGCAATTTTTCTTGTAATACTGTTTTGTGGTCTTTTTTTCCAACATTTTTACTAGATTCTTCTACAGCTTCTTTTAAGTTTTCTATAATAAATTTTTCAGCTTGTTCTAAACCGCTATCAAAGTAAATTGCTGCTATAACCGCTTCTACACTGTCCGCCAAAATAGTTGGTTTTGTGTTTCCGTGACTTGCTGCTTCACTTTTTCCTAAATACAAGAAATCACTAAAATGATGCTTTTGAGCAACTAAATAAAGGCTATCTTCACAAACAACTTCTGCTCTCACTTTAGTCATTTCTCCTTCTTTTAAATGAGGGTAATTTGTATAAATATATTTACTAGAAACAAATTCTAAAATGCTGTCTCCTAGAAATTCTAGTTTTTCATTGCTTTCTATATGATTTTCATATGCATATGAAGTATGTGTTAAAGCTTTTTTTAGTAAGTTTTTGTTTTTAAAAACATATCCTATACTACTTTCTATTTTTTCCATTCTTTCACTCTCCTTTCTTTTTACCTTTCTATTATATATTAATTGTAATTAAAAAGCAAATAGAAATTTATTGTTGATTGTTATAATTTACATATACATTTTACTAAAACTAAAATAAACGCTAATATTTGCGACTAGCGTTTTAATATTTGGGGATTAGCTTCTTTAAACCAATTTAGCAAAGCTTCCTATTGTATTTTCTTCTAATATTATTTAAAAAACTATGGAAAAAACTTGCTAAAGAAAAAATTACCAAATTAAGCTACGGAGAACTTACTGAAAAAGAAGTTTATGAGTGGATTATGAAGAATAAATAATATTGTCAAAATAACCAATAGTATTTTAAATTTACTATTGGTTATTTTTAGCTATTTTAGAGCTCTTTTCAATTTAATCTTATTAATTTTAGTTCCGTAAAAATCTTTTTTTGAACATCCCGCTCTACCACTACCAGCACACGCGCACGCACAACTGCTAGCACAACTACTTCTCGCGCAAGCACATGCACAGCTACTTCTTACGCAGCTTCTGCCATAATATCCACCGTAGTATCCACCATAGAAACCTCTATGTCCATAGTAGCCTCCTCCAAACAGAGATATAACTATCGATAATATAATTATCATAACAATTAAAAAAACAAATGAATTATATGGATTTGAGGAATTTACGGCATTTTTACTTTGTTTATATTCGCTTAAATATCCAAATGCGTCTTTATCATATTTTACATTAATTTTAATTTTTTCTCCCTTAGCCATATTAGTTTTTGTCCATACTAAATAATTATCTTCTTTTGATTTAGCATTACTAGACTTTACTTCATCCCTATTCCATTTAACTGTCATTTTATCTATTTTTGCATCAGTAAACCATGCTGGCGTAAATGAATATTTACATTTTCCCCAAGAAATCTTATACATATAAGATTGATGAATTTTATATTTAAAGGTTATTTGTTCACCAGCATAATATTTCTTATTAAATATAATTTTTACATATGACCCATTATAGGGTGTTATACTTCTAATATTCTTTGTTAATGCTGTCGGATTATCAAAATTAGAATTTGGTGTCCCTATTTGAACCCACTCTAAAGGACCTTCTATTGTTGAATCTAATACTTTCCATGTAATTTGGTATGTAATGTCTAAAGATCCATCATTCATTCTTGGCTCTACAACGACTTCGTAATTTACTATTTCATCTAAATCCGCAGCAAAACATTTTGGACAAATTGAAAGAAAAATTACAAAAGCAAATAGTATTATAAAACATATATGTTTTTTTTTCATATCTCTAACACCCTCTTTCTTTCAATGGACAAATGCCAAGTATTTTTGCTGAATATTTTCTTTGTTTTTTACATTTTGGATTATTCCAAATATTTTTCCATTCAGTTTGCAAAATATTTCCTAGTCCTGCATCTTTTCCAAGCCAGCTTTGACAAGGAACAACCTCTCCATCAGGAGCCACTGCCATATTACTCAAACACGCACCACAACTTGGAATATCTAGTCCTAACTCTTTTAATTTTTTCTCTTTTATCCATCCTGGAGATGTAAAACTTATTTCCATTAAATTTTCTTTTGCATATTCATTTGCTTCTTTTAAAATATGATACAGTTCTTCTTCTGAAAGTTGCGTTTCTTTTGATTCGTCTTTTGTCGCATTACCTGTAATTATTAAGCCTGAACAAGAAACATATTTAATACCCATTTTATTTATAAACTCTAGTGTCTCTTTATAATTTTTATTCAATGAGCATAGTGGCGTATTAATACTAATTGGCAACCCCGCTTCAATAGCATTTTTTATACCTTCAACTGTTTTATCAAAATTATTAGCACCTACTAATTTATTATGTTCTTCTTTATTAGCTGAATAAAAAGTTACTTGAACACTATCTAAACTCGCATTATATAATTCTTGGCATAATTCTTTATTTAATAAAACACCATTTGTATTTAATCTTGTTATAAACCATTTTGAATATTTAATAAGTTCTACCAAATCAGCTCTTTTAGTTGGTTCTCCTCCTGTAAAAGTAAGTTGTGGTATATAAGCTTCTCTACATTTATCTATTATTTTTTTCCATTCTTCTGTTGATAATTCTTTTGTATCAGAATAAGTTTGTCCTGCCGCATAACAATGCAAACATTTTTGATTGCAATTCCAATGTCCATTTTTTGTCATGCTACTAATCATTAAATCTATTCTATGAGGAGCTTTCATTTTTTTTGAATATTTTCCTATTGATAATTGTCCAATTTTTTCATTTGGCACTTTTCCTTCTGCAATATCTATAAAAACAGACAATATCCTATTTAAATCTTTTTTAAATGTTTCTCTACCTGGATGTTTATAAACCTTTTGAATTTCATCTAAAGTTTTCTCTACTACTTCTTTCATTTCTTCATCTGTTACTTCTTTTCCCTTATAATTATTTACTTGTTTAATAAATATTGCTAACAAAATAGTCCAAGCTAAATTGATTGGTAATATATCTTTTCCATTCAAAATTACTACACTTGGATTAACTTTTAATGGCTGGTATTTTGCTGGAATTAAATGTATCCTTACAACTCCTGGTTCATATGGATTTAAAGTAGTATGTAATACTTCTGTTAAATTTTCTTTATAAAATTTTCTTTCTTTTAAATTCATTTTTTCCTCCTAATTATAGATATAATTTTTTTCATCTTTTAGTTTAAGTTTATTAATTTCTTCGTTGTATGTTATCTCATCAATTTCTCCAGCATCTAGCAAATATTTCCATGCTTTAATTTCTTCTAAATTAAACACTATTTTTTTATGTTTAATATTATCATTATAATTGAACCAAATGCTAAAACAAGTTGTGCAAAACAAATTGTTGTAGAAAGAGTAGAATAATATTCTGAATTAGCATTTTCTCCGTTAAATATGGGGCTGTTATGTTCGTTCCAATTTTTCTTTTTAATTATTTCTATTTTATTTATAACATACCAAAATTCTTTTTTCAACATTTTTAGCTTTAATTTTATATTCTTGTTTAAATATATATTAATAAATATATGTAAATAGTAACTTTAATTTACCTTATTTTGCATACAAAAAAAAGAAAGGCATATACCTTTCAATTTTTTAAGCAACATGCTCTTTTATATATTCAACAACATCGCCTACTGTAACTATTTTTTCTGCATCAGTGTCTGGAATTTCTAAGTCAAATTCTTCTTCTAATGCCATTATTAGTTCAACAATGTCTAATGAGTCAGCTCCTAAATCATCAATAAAAGATGCTTCCATAGTAACAGCTGTATCTGCAACACCTAATTGTTCTACGATTGTTTCTTTTATTTTTTCAAAAACTTCTTCTGTATTCATATTATAAAGTCACCTCCCTTAATTTTTCTCTTGCTTTGTTTACTAAAAGATATTACATATAATATAAATTGTCAAGAATTTTTATAAAAATATTTTATTTTTAGTAATATATTCTATTCATTTGTTGTTTCAGTTTTACTTTTTTCTTCAAATTCCTTTGAAAATTGATTAGTTAATTTCTCAACAGCTTTATTTTTTACAAATTGTTCAGCTTGTTTTATAGTAAATTCAAACACTTTTGCATCACTACTTCCGTGTGCTTTTACAACTGGTTTTTTAACTCCTAAGAATAATGCTCCTCCATATTCTTTGTAATCCACACTTTTAGCAAATCTCTTAATTGCTGGTAAACTTGGTATTGAAGCTATTTTAGATAATAAATTCTTTTTTAAACTTTCAGATAGAGTTCTTTTTACAAATTTTCCTAATCCTTCTACTGCTTTTAAAAAGTTATTACCTGTAAATCCATCTGTTACTACAATATCCACTTCTCCAGAAAATGCATTTCTTCCTTCTATATTTCCAATGAAATTAACTCCTAATTCCTTGCTTTTTTCTTTTAAAAGTTTGTATGATTCTTTAGTTAGTTCATTACCTTTTGTTTCTTCTGTTCCAATATTTAGCAAACCAACTCTTGGATTTTTTACTCCTATTGTTGTTTCTAAGTAAATACTTGCCATTTGTGCAAATTGTAATAAATTAACTGGTTTACAATTTGTATTTGCGCCACAGTCCATTAAAACCAATCTACTTTTATATGCTGGTAATATTCCTGCTAGTGCAGGTCTATCTACCCCTTTTATTCTTCCTACCAAAAGTGTTGCTCCTGTAAGTAAAGCTCCCGAATTTCCAGCAGAAATAAATACGTCTCCTTTACCTTCTTTTAATAGGTTAAAACCTACTACCATTGAAGAATCTTTTTTGCTTTTTATAGCTACAGTTGGTGTATCTTCCATTTCTATAGTTTCTGTAGTATGATGAATTTTTATTTTTGAAGATATTTCAGAAATATCATCTTTGTTATATATTTCTTTTACCTTTTGATTTATTACGTCTTTATTTCCTACTAATAAAATTTCAGATTCAATTTGATTTATTGCTTTTACTGCTCCTTTTATAGTAGCTTCTGGTGCATTGTCTCCACCCATAGCGTCTAATATTATTGTCATATTTTTTTCTCCCTTTTGTAATTTATTAATATATATAATTTTCTTTTCTATTTTATAACTTATATTTATTAAAGTCAATTATAAAATTACTATTATTTAAATAAACTTGTGTTTACAGCTTATCTACTTATTGTAAAGACTATAAATATGTTAGTTTATTCGCATAACATTCCTACGTAAGAAATAGTAAGCCAATTTTACGCAGTTCTATTACAGTGTAAAATTGGTTAACTATTTCTAACTCGTCATTCTTCAAACCACTTGTATGCTCTAAACTAACATATTTATAATCTTATATACTAATATGCTGTAAATTGTAACAATAGCGTTACAATTCACTGTAAAAAAAAGAACGTTTCTTCTTTTGGAAGTAACGTTCAAATATATTTTTATTTAGACTATGCTAATTCTACTGTAGCGCCAACTTCTTCAAATTTAGCTTTTAATTCTTCAGCTTCTTCTTTAGCTACATTTTCTTTAACTGTTTTTGGAGCTCCATCAACTAAATCTTTAGCTTCTTTTAATCCTAAACCTGTAGCATCTCTAACTACTTTAATTACTTGGATTTTATTTGCTCCTGCTTCTTTTAATACTACATTAAATGCTGATTTTTCTTCAGCTGCTCCTGCTGCAGCTCCACCAGCTACTGGTGCTGCAACTGCTGCTGCAGATACTCCATATTTTTCTTCAATTCCTTTTACTAATTCTGCTAATTCAACTACTGTTAAAGTATCAATAGTTTCTAATAATTCATCAATTTTTGCCATTTTAAAATGACCTCCTTCTTATTTTTTTATTTAAATTTTTTTATTTTATAATTTGTTTAAGCATTTGCTTTTTGTTCTCTAACTGCATCAAGTGCAACAGCCAACTTGGTAATATTTCCAAGTAAAGCTCCAGCCAATTTTGCAATAAGCTCTTGTCTTGATGGTAATTTTGCCAAAGTAATTATTTCTTCTGCAGTCATTACTTTGCCATCAATAATTCCACCTTTAATTTTGTAAAAATCATTATTTTTAGAGAAATTGTAAATTACTTTAGATGGTTCTAAATAATCTTCAGTTCCAATTACAACTGCAGTTGGTCCTTCTAATAATTCATCTAATCCAGTTTCTCCGTTTAAATTTAATGCTCTTTTAACAATGTTGTTTTTTATAACTTTGTATTCTCCATTTACATTTCTTAAGTCTGTTCTTAATTTAGTTACATCTGCAACATTAATTCCTCTGTAATCTGTTAAAAGAATTAGTTTTGCTTCTTTTAATTTTTCAGATAGTTGTTTTACTTCTTCTTCTTTTTGCTTTAGAACGTTTTCACTTGCCATATTTTCACCTCCTAAATTTTAGTGTAAATAAATAATCCAATCAATTTTGCCTATCTCACTAAGACAAAGATTGATTGGATTAAATCCGTTCCTTCTTTACCTCGGTAAGACTTAAGTGTATGCTTACTTTCTTCGGCAATATTGTTTATTTAATTTTATTTTTGATCAATATACATACTTGGTCCCATTGTAGTAGATATTGCTACACTTTTAATGTATTGTCCTTTTGCTGCTGCTGGTTTTGCTTTAATAATAGCTGCCATAACAGTTTCATAGTTTTCTAGTAGCTTATCTGTTCCAAAAGATACCTTACCAAAACCTAGGTGAATAATGTTGTTTTTGTCAAGTCTATATTCAACTTTACCTGATTTAATTTCTTGAATTGCTTTTGTAACATCCATTGTTACTGTACCAGATTTAGGGTTTGGCATTAAACCTTTTGGTCCTAATACTTTACCTAATCTACCTACAACACCCATCATATCTGGAG
>JBJFEZ010000039.1:0-40439 GCA_051891195.1 Clostridia bacterium | reverse complement strand
TTACAAAGACTTTCTCTATATATTTTTGAGTGTATTTAAGTATTTGGACTTAGATGCGAGTTATACGAGGAAGATGAACAAAAAACGACGAAAATAATACGAGTGTATATTGAGGAGTTTTTTGAGAAATCTGACAAAGTAGAACGAAGTATATAAGTACAAAGAGATACGCTAAACATTTCTGGTGACGATTACCTGGAGGAAATACCTGTTCCCATACCGAACACAGAAGTCAAGCTCCAATGTGCCGACGATATTTGCGGGTTACCCTGCTGAGAAAATAGGTTGTCGCCAGTTTATAAATTCTCCGTTAGCTCAGTCGGTAGAGCGCTCGGCTGTTAACCGATAGGTCGTTGGTTCAAGTCCAACACGGAGAGCCATAAAAATAGTAGATACAATAAAATATCTACTATTTTTTTTTGCGACCTATCGGTGTTACAGCCGAGGTAGCGAGGCGTTAACTGATGAAGAAACGAGCGCTGCCTGTGGCAGATGCAGCGAGTTTCTGAATAAGCATAAACTATTGTTTCAGTACTTTGCGAGCAGCAAAGGATGAAACAATTAGTTTGATGCACGAAGTCGTTGGTTCAAGTCCAACACGGAGAGCCATAAAAATAGTAGATACAATAAAATATCTACTATTTTTTTTTGCGACCTATCGGTGTTACAGCCGAGGTAGCGAGGCGTTAACCGATGAAGAAACGAGCGCTGCCTGTGCAGAAATAGTGTTACAGCTTACCTTGTCTTATATTAAATGTAGGTATTCCACTAGAATATGGAGCTATATCGTACTGCTGAAAGAATATAGTTATATAACCTGGACTCATATAAAAGTTATTTAAATTAATAGTATTTAGCACAAGACTACAATAATTATCAAAATATTGATTAGATTCATTTGATATTTGCTCTTCAATTTGAAAATTTATTTCCTTTAAAATATATAATACATAGTCACAATTATTATTAAATAAAGCATTTAATGTAAATTGCCTGCCTAAATTAATGCTCCAATTTTGTGAAGAACGAGTAGTAATCCCGTGCGCTCCTCCCGAATAAATATATTCATCTGAATATAAGCTAACAATGGAATTTTTGTTATATGTAATAGTATAATCTGATACAATTTCATATACCATTATAGGATAACCATTTGATACATTAAAATCATAAAGTTCTTTTGCTTCATTAAACAGATCTGTTTCAGCATAATATTTTAGATTAATAGCTTTTTCATAATTGAAGTTATTAAATCTAATTGCACCAATATTATTATTTAAAATTTTAGGATACTTAATAACATATTTAAGCACAACAGTATTTTTATAATAAAGTTCATTTTCAAATACATTTTCTATAATCTTAAACATATAAATCACCTAAAATATAGTATGATATTTCATTCAAAAAGTTACAATTAAAGCAAGATGCTTATTCAGAAACTCGCTGCATCTGCCACAGGCAGCGCTCGTTTCTTCATCAGTTAACGCCTCGCTACCTCGGCTGTAACACCGATAGGTCGCAAAAAAATAGTAGATATTTTATTTGTATCTACTATTTTTATGGCTCTCCGTGTTGGACTTGAACCAACGACTTCGTGCATCAAACTAATTGTTTCATCCTTTGCTGCTCGCAAAGTACTGAAACAATAGTTTATGCTTATTCAGAAACTCGCTGCATCTGCCACAGGCAGCGCTCGTTTCTTCATCAGTTAACGCCTCGCTACCTCGGCTGTAACACCGATAGGTCGCAAAAAAATAGTAGATATTTTATTTGTATCTACTATTTTTATGGCTCTCCGTGTTGGACTTGAACCAACGACCTATCGGTTAACAGCCGAGCGCTCTACCGACTGAGCTAACGGAGAATATTTAAAAACTAAAGTTATTATAGTATATATTATTCCAAAGTGCAATATGTTTTATACAAAAAAATAAAAAAATTTCTCAAAATTTAATATCTTGTCATTTATATAAATTTATGATATAACTACGTGGAGAAGAAAAATATCAGTAACTATTAAACAAAAAATAGTATAAAATATACTAAGGTGGGATTTTATGAAAGAAGAAACAAAGAGATTATTAGAAAAATATAATCAACAACATATTTTAGAGTATTTAAAATTATTAACAGAGGAAGAAAAAGATGAACTAGAAAAACAAATTTTAAAAATAGATTTTGAACAATTAAAAGACTTATATGAAAGTACAAGAATTCAACCACAAATAGAAGAAAAGAAAATAGAACATATACCATATATAGATAAGGAAAAACTTTCAAATGATACGAAGCAAGAATTAGAAAAAGTAGGGGGGAAAATTATAGCTTCTGGAGCTTATGCTGTACTTACAATGGCTGGAGGACAAGGAACAAGACTTGGTCATATAGGTCCAAAAGGTTCATATGCAGTAAATACCAAAAATGGAACAAAGTATTTATTTGAAATTATTATAGATACTTTAAAAAGAGCTAAAGAAAAATATGGCGTTACTATTCCTTGGTATATAATGACTAGTAAAGAGAATAATGACGAAACACTTAATTTCTTAGAAGAATATAATTATTTTGGTTATGACAAAACAAAAGTAACGTTATTTATTCAAGGAGAGTTACCTTTAGTTGATACAAAAGGAAAAATTATTTTAGATAAAAATAAAAAAATTAAAGAAGCAGCCAATGGAAATGGTGGAATATATGCAGCTGTTAAAAATTCTGGACTATTAGACAAAATGAAAAGAGATGGAGTTGAGTGGATTTTTATTAGCAATGTAGACAATATTTTATCTAATTTTGTAGATCCAATATTGTTGGGATTAACTATAAAAGAAAATAATAAAATTGCTGCAAAATCTGTTGCAAAAAATGACCCTTATGAAAAAGCTGGAGTTTTTTGCAAGATGAATAACAAAGCTAAAGTTATAGAATATATAGATTTACCTTCTGAAATGGCAGAACAAAGAGATAAAAATGGTGAACTTGTATACGGAGAATTAAACATTTCTACTTATTTGTATAATCGTAGTGCATTTGAAGAATTAGCACAATTTAGACTCCCTTATCACGCAGCTTTCAAAAAATCATCGTATTTAGATATTACAGGAAAAGTTGTAGAACCGGAAGAACCTAATATATACAAATTTGAAGCATTTATATTTGATGCATTTGTAAAATATGATAATATTACTATATTAAGAGTAAAAAGAGAAGAGGAATTTGCACCGGTAAAAAATCGTACAGGTGTAGATAGCCCAGAAACAGCTACAAAGTTATATAATGAATTTTATAAGGAGGTTTAATATTATGAAAAATGTAATTGGCTTAGTAATGGCAGCAGGTACTGATGACAGAATGAAGTCAAAAAAATCAAAATTGGCACAAGAATTATATGGGAAAGCAGTAATAAAAAGAGTAGTAGATAGTATTAAAAAGGCAGGAATAGAAGAAGTTGCTGTTATAGTAGGAGAAAACAGGGAGGAAATAGAAGGAATATTAAAAGACGAAGTTATATATCTAGAACAAGAAAAATGCCTAGGAACAGGTCACGCTATTATGCAAGCTAGTAGCTATTTAGAAGGTAAAAAAGGTAAAGTAGTAATAGCAAATGGAAATATTCCGTTAATAACACCAGAAACTATAAAGAGATTAGTGGAAAAATCTGAAAAAGAAGAAGAAACAGCAACAATAGTTACAGGAATTTTAACTGAGCCAACTGGATATGGAAGAGTAATTAGACTAGACAATAAAATTTCAGAAATTGTAGAAGAAAAGGATGCAACAGAAGCACAAAAAAGAGTATTAGAAGTTAATGCTGGACTATATTGCTTTGATATTGAAGCTATAACTAAAACTATAGGAACATTAAAGCAAAATAGTATGGGATTATATTATTTAACAGATGTTATAAAAATGTTTAATGCAGTAGGCAAAAAAGTAGGAGGTTTATTATTAGAAGATAACACCGAAATTTTAAGCCTTAATACTAAACCACAACTAGAGATGCTTAGCAAAATTTTAAGAATACGTATAAATACTATGCATATGAACAACGGAGTAACTATTGAAGATATGAATACCACATATATATATGAGGATGTAGAAATAGGAATAGATACAGTAATTCATCCAAATACTACTATAAAATCAGGAGTAATAATAGGAGAAGAGTGTAATATTGGACCAAATGCATATATTAGAGAAGGTTGCAAACTAGCTAACAAGGTAAAAGTGGGAAGTTTTGTAGAAATTAAAAAAACTATAATTGGGGAAGGTTCAAAAGTGCCACATTTGTCATATATGGGAGATTGCGAAATTGGCAAAAAATGTAATATAGGATGTGGGACTATTACGTGTAATTATGATGGAAAAAATAAACACAAAACAAAAATTGGAGACAACTGTTTTATTGGATCAAATGTTAATTTGGTTGCACCAGTTACTTTAGGAGATCATACATTAATAGCAGCAGGGTCTACTATAACACAAGACGTACCTTCAGAAGCATTAGGTATAGCAAGGCAAAGACAAATTAATAAAGAAGAATGGAATAAAGGAAAATAAAAGACGAAAAATTTTGATTTTTCGTCTTTTATTTGTTTCTATTGTTGTTCGCCAGGTATAAAATAATCTACAACACCATATACAATAGCACCTATTATAGCAGCCATCCAAGATACAGTATAACCTGCTACAAAGTACTGAGTTACATATAATACTATTGCTGAAAGAACAAATCCTACAAATCCTTTACCAAAAGAACTAGCGTGTAATCCAGTAAATTTAGTAATTAAATAGTCTATAACTGTAAGAACAATTGCTGCAGCTGCTAAAGCCCAAAAACTATTAATTCTAAATCCAGGTGTAAAGAATGCAGTTATGGCTAATACTATTGCTGCTGTTATTAATCTTCCTACAATTTGCCAAACCATATTTGTAGTATTAGATCTTGTTTGGGTATTTGTTTGGTTATTTGACATGTCTAAAACCTCCTTATTTTAAAAGTTTTGCAAATGCAACATGGTTTTCATAATTTATTATAAACTGAAAATAAAAATTTATTCAAATAATGAATAGATTTATTTTTTTAGCTCAAAATTATATTATAAAATTTATTATTTATAGCAAATCTAAAGGAAAGGAAAAAAATGTTAATTACATTTATAAGAACAATTTTTTTATACATACTAGTTTTAGTAGTTATGAGATTAATGGGAAAAAGAGAAATAGGGCAACTTCAACCATTTGAACTTGCAATTTCAATTATGATTGCAGATTTAGCATCTATTCCAATGACTGATGTGGGAATTCCTATTACAAATGGCATTATTCCAATTTTAGGATTATTAGTAATGCATTTAATAATTTCTATTGTAAATATGAAAAGTATAAAATGTAGAGAGGTTTTATGTGGAAGACCAACAATATTAATTTATAGAGGAAAAATTGATGAGAAAGCACTAAAAAAAGAGCGATTTACAATAAATGAATTAGAAGAAAGATTAAGAGGAAATAATATTGTAAACCTTGGAGATGTAGAGTATGCAATATTAGAAACAAGTGGTCAAATAACTGTTATTCAAAAACCTAACAAGCGTACAACTACTCCCGAAGACTTTAATATTGAACCAGAATATGAAGGACTTCCATATGACTTGGTAATAGATGGAAAAATTATGTATGAAAACTTACGAAAAATAGGGAAAAATGAAACTTGGTTAAAAAATGAAGTTGGAAAATTTAATATAAAGCCATATGAAGCATTAATAGTTACATTTGATGGAAAAGGGCAAATTTTTTGCCAAAAAAAAGAAAAATAGTAGAATGGAGGATCTATGTATAAAGAAACAATAATTACAGTGGTTATTATTATCTTAATTATAACAGGAAATATAATAACACAGAATAACACTAATAAGGCATCTCAAATTATTAATAATGAATTAAATAATCTTAGACAAAATATTATAAAAGAAAATGTTAATAAAGAAGAAGTTGTAAAGCATATAGAAAAAATTGAAGAATTATGGGAGGAAGAATCTGAAAAAATGGCATATTATATAGAACATAATGAACTAGAAAAAGTAGAAACAGAAATTACAAAATTAAAAGCAGATATTGAAGTAGAAAACTATTCATTTGCTGTAGAAAATTTAGACAACTGTATATTTGTAATAGAACACATAATGGATAAAACTGCATTAAAGATTGTAAATATATTTTAAAACAAAAAAGATAGAGTGTAAGCTCTATCTTTAAAAAGCTATATTATTCTAAAAACAAGTAGGCTTAAAAATACATAAGCATATTTATATAAGCTTTTTGAATGTAAAATTTTTCTAAAATGTATTGCAGTTTCCCTAAAAGCACTATATTTATCTGCAAATGTAACTACTACTGTTTCTTTGTAATGTGGAATTTTTATAGTAACTGGCCACATATGGTTAACAATTACGTCTTTTTCAATACTATTTAAATTAAAAATTTCAGATGCATTTTTTAATGCAATTTTTGGATGCATAAATGCGTGTTGACCATTCCAAGATTTGTATTCTCTAATATGCGTATGCCAATCATATAAAAATAAATCGTGAAGCATTGCACCACGAGTGGCAGATATATAATCTAAATTTAGTTTTTTACAAACAATATATGTATAATAAGCAACCTGCATACAATGCTTATAACAAGATGTATTTGCGTGTTGATTATAAATTTTCATCTCTTGTACTTTAGCGTTTTTTAATAAATCTCCTATAATAGAAAAAAATTCTTCGGTAGAAGTATTTTCTACTATTAAATCTTTTGCAAAGTTATATAACATTAATTAAAATCCCCTTTTATTTTCAAATAACAATTTTAAAATTAAATCTATTTTAATTATATCATAGAATTTGTAAAATAGCATTAAATTTTAAAAAATTTTTAAAATAACTGTTACTAGTTGTTAAAATTTACAGCCTATTTACATATAGTAAAGCCTATAAATATGTTAGTTTATTCGCATAACATTCCTACTCTTTCTAACTCGTCATTCTTCAAACCACTTGTATGCTCTAAACTAACATATTTATAGGTTTATATACTAGTAGGCTGTGAGTTGTAAGTAATAACAAACAACTTATATAATATATGTAAAGTTGACATAAAATTAAATGAATGTTATAATACTATATAAGCCAAAATTTGGCTATAAAAATTTTTAGGAGGTTCTTATAATGAAAGAACGCGCACGGATAGCTGTTGGGTTTGAACTGGACACAGAACAAGTTCAAAGCTATTTCTTTGGAAACAAAGAACGTAAAGCCAAGTTTGACGAAATTTGGCAAAGCGATGAAATTCAGAAAAAATGGAAAAAGGCAAAAAGAGATATCCTGAAAGCTGAAGGAGAATTATCTCAATATAGAGAGAAAGGAGAAGAAGAATTCTTCAGCAAACTTGAAATCGCTTTGAGGTCCAAATTTGCCTCAGTAGCATTTCCGAAAGCAGTAATCGCTCTTATAGAGAAAGAAGAAGAAAAAACATTAGAAGAGATTCTACTTGATGCAATAAGTAGTAAATCTGTATCTGATGCAATAGAAGAAGCTGTAAAAACCTGCATTTCTTCTTATGAAGAGTTAAGAACAATAAAAATTCTCTCAGATCTTATAAGAGATTTGGAGTAAGAGCCAGCCTAAACTAAAAAGGCACTGCAAATGCAGTGCTTTTTTAGTGGCTTATTTTAAAAATCCATTTATAATTTGCTGTTCAGCCTCTTTTTCTGTAAGTCCAAGAGACATAAGCTTAATTAATTGTTCACCAGCTATTTTACCTATAGCTGCTTCGTGTGTTAAACTAGCATCTATATCATTTGCTGTTATTTTTGGTGTTGAAATAACTTTTGCTTTATCCATAATAATTGCATCACACTCTACATGCCCAAAACATTTATTATTTCCATTTACATTTGAAACAAATTCTTGTATAGAATTTTCCTTTGCAACAGAACGAGAGGCAACGTGAACACTAGAATCTTCTCCATTTAAATCAACATTAAAAATTGTTTTAGCAACCTGATTTCCAGAAGTCATTATACGCTCTGTAATTATTAAGCTACTGTTATTGCCAAGTTCTCCTTTAGTTTCTCTAACAGTAGAAGAAATACCTTCAATTTGAACGGTTTCCATTTCTAATGTAGCATAATCCTCTAAATACACAATAGTTTGCGGATTTAAAATTTTGTCTCCTGTACCAGAACCTTCACCATAATGTTTTTCTATATATTTTACTTTAGCACCTTTAGATAAGTGAAATGTATGAATACCATCGTGCTCGGAAGTTTCGCAATAATTGTTATGAATACCACAACCTGCAACAATTACAACATCAGCGTTTTCTCCAACATAAAAATCATTATATACAATATCATTAAAACCTGCTTCTGTTAATATAACAGGTATGTGTACACTTTCATTTTTGGTATTGGGTTTTATTATAATATCTATACCGGGCTTGTCTTCTTTAGAAACAATATCTATATTAGCTGTTGTACTTCTTCCAACACTTTTTCCATTTTCTCTAATATTGTATGCTCCCATAGGAGTTGATTCAATATCTGCTATAGTTTTTAATAAATTTTTTTCTATAGAATCCATATTAATTATTACCTCCTTTTTCAACCATTACTTTACAAGGTTTAGAAGTAGAGTTTAAAAGAAGAGGAAGAACCTGCTCTTTTTGACCTATTGCTTTAACTTCTCCATCAGAAAGTAATATTAGTTCATCTGCAATATTTAATATTTTTTCTTGATGAGAAATAATTACAATAGAAGAATTTTTAATTTCATTATGCATTTTTTCAAATACACCAATTAAACTATTAAAGCTCCATAAATCAATACCAGCTTCAGGCTCGTCAAATACAGTAAGCTTTGATTTTTTTGCAGCAAGCATAGCTATTTCAATACGTTTTAATTCTCCACCAGAAAGAGAAGAAGAAAGCTCTCTATTTAAATAGTCTTTAGCACATAAACCAACATCAGATAAATAGTTACAAGCTTCACTTACTTTAATTGAATTACCAGAACTAAGTTCAATTAAATCTTTAACAGTTAAACCTTTAAATTTAACAGGTTGTTGAAAGGCAAAACCTATACCCAATTTAGCTCTATCAGTAATACTCATATTAGTAATATCTTGTCCATCAAATAAAATGCTACCTGAATCTGGTTTTAAAATTCCCATTATAATTTTAGCAAGCGTAGATTTACCAGAACCATTTGGACCAGTAATGGCTATTAGTTTGCTATTATCTATTTTTAAACTGACATTATTTAAAATTTGTTTATTATCTCTAAAAAAACATATATTTTTTAATTCTAACATAATTGCTCCTTTTAACTAACTTTTTCAGATAATAATTTTAACACAAAAAGTAAAAAAAAACAACCTTTTAAAAGCTTACTATAATGGTGTTTTATTTTAAATTGTTAAAAACAAAACTAATAAATAACAATAATAAAATTATAATATAATATTTTGATAAAAAGTTTAATAAACTAGGTATATAAGTATATTCATTTTTAATAAAGTCTTTAAATAACATTATTAAAGTATACAGAATAAAAATAAAAAATGGAATGCTTAATATATTATTATAAACAGCGCCTAAAAAATCAAAATGTACAATACACATAAAGGCTCTAGTCATACCACAAGCAGGACAAAAAATGCCAGTAATTGATCTAAAAATACACATTACTGGCATTAACAAAACTAAACATAAAAAACTAAATAATACAATTAAAATAATACTGTTTTTTAGTCTGTTCATACAATTAATCCCTTAAAGGATTTCCGTTTCCATCAACATTTATACTACCTGTTAAAATAAGAATACCTTCAATTAATCCCCAAATAGAAGATATAAATGTTAATGTAAAACAGCTTAAGATAGATATTAGTAATTGTGCTATAGCTTTACCAGTATATCCTAAATAAAAATTATGAACCCCAAGCCAACCTAAAAATATACCTAATAGTCCAGCTGCTATTTTTGATTTGGCATTAGAATTTGTATTTACATTAGAATTAGTACTAGCATTTGAAGTGTTTGAACTTTCAGAAAAAGTTTTAGAACATTCATCACATAAATCTTTACCATCATCTATTGGTTTTCCACATTGTTTACAAAACATAAATTAACTCCCCTTTACATTAAAATTATACTATAATTATACAATATTCTACTAATTTTGCAATATTTTTTTAATAAAAATTTTTAATGTTATGCGAATAAACTAACATATTTACAAGCTATAAGCTTTACAATATGTAAATAATAACATTTATAAAAGTGTTATTATTATATTCACAGACATAAGCTATTAATAGAGTATAAATTTAGTGACTAGATAATAGTTTTAGTTTGAACTAAATAGAATTACAAAACCATTAACTAGTAACACAATTTGTAACTTTTTAAAAAATATATCTTGTAATATATATGCAAAAATGATATTATTTAGAAATGATAAAGATAAAAATAGGAGGTAAAGTCATTGGAAAAAAGTGAAATCTATAAATTACTAACAAAGGAGCTTGAAAAAAGCATAGTAAAAATAGATGAACCAATGAAAGCACACACTAATTTTAAAATTGGCGGAAATGCAGATATTTTTGTAATAGCCAAAAGTATAGAAGATATACAAACTATTTTAAAAATAACAAAAGAATATAAAATACCTCTAACTGTATTAGGAAATGGTAGTAATGTATTAGTATCAGATAAAGGAATAAGAGGAATTATACTAAAAATTGCTTTAAATAATTATGTAATAGAAAAACAACAAGATTATGCCAAAATAGAAGTAGAAGCAGGAGTGCTTTTAGGAATGCTTTCACAAATATTATTAAAAGAACAAATTGCAAACTTTGAATTTGCAGCAGGTATTCCTGGAACAATAGGCGGAGCTATAAGAATGAATGCTGGAGCATATGGCGGAGAAATAAAAGATATTGTAAAAGATGTAACTTATTTAGACGAAAATGCTAAATTAATAACAATTTCTAATGAGCAATGTATGTTCTCATATAGACATAGTATATTCTCTAATCAAAAAGGAATTATTGTAAAAGCTACTTTACAATTACCAGATGGAAACAAAGAAGAAATAAAACAAAAGATGGAAGAATTTGCACAAAGTAGAAAAGAAAAGCAACCAATTCATTTGCCATCAGCAGGCAGTACTTTTAAAAGAGGCGAAGATTTTATTACAGCAAAGTTAATTGATGAATGTGGACTAAAAGGGTATAAAGTAGGAGACGCTCAAGTATCTACAATGCACGCAGGTTTTGTAGTTAATTTAGGAGAAGCTACAGCAACAGATGTGCTAAATGTTATAGAATATGTAAAGCAAGTTGTATTAGAAAAAACAGGAAAGAAAATTGAACTTGAAATAGAACTATTAGGAGATTTTTAAAATATATAAAGGAGTGAATACATAAAATATGAAAGGCTTTTTTAAATGGTTTAGCAATGGCGCAAAAATGAAAAGATGGATAGTATTAGTGTTAATAGGCATAGTTTTAGCTTGTTATGGAATGGCAGAAATTCTAACAAATGAAAGATTAGACTTTTTGCCTTTGACTAAAATTATTGCTTGTTTTGTTGTTGGATTTATTTTTGTTATTCTTGGAATGGTACATATGCAAAAAAGGACTTTAGAACTTTTAGTACAAGAAACTGACAATAGGGCTGAAAATGAAAATGCAAAAGTTAATACATTAATCTACAATAAAAAAATATATGACCAAGGACCTAAAATTGTAGCAATAGGAGGAGGAACTGGCTTAAATTCAGTATTAAAAGGGTTAAAAAATTATACAGATAATCTAACTGCTATTGTTACAGTATCAGATTATGGAGAAATTATACCAGAATCAAGAAAAGAACTAAATGCAATGCCATTAGATGATATTAAGCAAAGTTTTGTAGCTCTTGCAAAAGACGAAGATATGATGAATAAGTTTATGAATTTACAATTTACAAAAGGTAAATTAAAAAACTTATCTTTAGGTGATATTTATTTATTAGGTATGAATGAAATAAGTGGAGAATTTACGTCCTCTGTAGAAAAAGCAAAAGATGTTTTAAATATTACAGGTAAGGTGTTACCTGTAACTTTAGAACCAATTCATATTTGTGCAGAGCTAGAAGATGGAACTGTTATAGAAAGTAGAGATAAAATACCAGACATAGTAAATTCAAAAACAAGCAAAATTAGTAGAATATTTATTAGCCCTACTAATTGCAGAGTTGCACCTGGAGTTATTGAAGCTATAGAAGAAGCGGATGCTATTGTTATTGGACCAGGAAGCCTATACACAAATGTTATACCAAATCTTTTAGTAAAAGGTGTAGCAAAAGCAATTAAAGAAAGCAAGGCGTTTAAGATATATGTAAGCAATATTATGACAGAGCAAGGGCAAACAGATAATTATACACTATCTGACCATATAAAAGCAATTAACGACCATGCTGGAAAAGGAGTTATAAAATATTGTATTTATGATACAGGAGAACTAATACCTGAATATATTAGAAAATACAATATGAAGGGGCAAGAACTAGTAGAAATAGATACTAATAAAGCTAAAGAACAAGACGTATACTTAATGCAAAGAGACATTTCTTGTGTTACAGGTGACTTTATAAGACACAACCCAGAAGCTATTGCAGCATCTATTATACAATTAATTTGTGATGATTTAAAATTTAAAGATATGCAAAATGATACAAAATATATATTATTAAATGATAGACTAAAAGAGGCAAAGAAATCATTAAAAGAAAATAGTAAAAATGATTTTGTTCCAAAAAAGAAAACAGCAAAGAAAGTAGAAAGTAAATTTAAAAGAAAATATAAAGAAAGAATAGCTTCTATTAAAGAATCTGAAATAAAAATGAAGGTAAAAAGCGGAGAGCCTATAATAAATGAAGAACTAAACGACATAGAAACAAAAAGTAATATAGAAAAACATAAAAAAAGAAATTCTAAAGGAAAAAGAGCACAAAATAATAAAAAAATAAAATTTAAAGAAACACTATTAAAATAATATACAGAAGTTGATAGGAGAAGTATACAAATGAAATATGAAAAAGATAAATTAACACTAGAAAATGGAATAAACAAAGAATGGATTATAACAAATGGAATAGGTGGTTATAGTAGTTCTACCATTTTAGGAATTAATACAAGAAAGTATCACGGATTATTAGTAGCTCCATTAAGCAAACCGGGAGGCAGACATTTAGTTTTATCAAAAGTAGATGAAAGCTTTGAAAGCAATGGAAAGGAATATCCTATATATTCTAACATAGGCAAAAACTATATATCTAAAGGGTACCAATATTTACAAGAATTTGAAAAAGAATATATTCCTATTTTTACATATGAAGTAGATGGAGCAATTATAAAAAAATTTATTTGTATGGAATATGGGAAAAATACAGTTTGTGTTTTATACAATATAAAAAATAATAATAAGAGAACTAAATTTAAAATAGCACCAATATTAAATTTTAGAGATTTTCATACGGTTACGCCAAATGCTAAATTTAATTTAATACAGGAAAAACAAAATACAAAAGTAAAAGTAACTATTAATGAGCAATATCAAACACCTATTTATATGAAGCTATCAGAAGGAAAATATGTAGAGCATAATGACGACACATTTAACAATATGTATTATCTAGAAGAAGAAAAACGTGGACAAGCAGCTGAAGAAAATTTAAGTGTACCAGGCGTTTTTGAAGTAAAATTAAAAGCAAATGAGGAAAAGTACATTACATTTATTTGTTCATTAGAAGAAAATATAGATGAATTAGACGGAAAAGAAATAATAAATAAAGAAATTAGCCGTATTACTGGTGAAGTATATGACTCATACTTATTAGATCCAAAATGGGAATATGAAGAAAAATATAAAACTTTAATAAGAGACTATATTATAGCATCTGACAACTTTATAGTATATAGACCATCCTTTGCATTATATACACTTATTGCAGGATATCCTTGGTTTTTAGACTGGGGTAGAGATACTTTAATATCTTTTGAAGGTATATTATTAATACCAAGAAGATTTCAAAAGGCAAAAGAAGTTTTATTAACTTGCATACGAGATATTCAATATGGACTAGTGCCAAACGGATACTCAGAATATGATAATAGACCACTATACAACAGTGCGGACGCATCACTATTATTATTTGAACAAGTTAGAAAATACTTAGCATATACACACGATTATGAATTCTTAAAAAATCAGCTATATGAGATATTAAAAAAAGTAATAGAAGCATATATTAGTGGAATTGATTTAGATGGAAATAACATTCATTTAGACATGGAAGATGGATTATTATCTTCTGGAACTCCAAATATTCAAAATACTTGGATGGATGCAAAAATTGGAGATATAGTAGTTACACCAAGAAATGGAAAAACAGTAGAAATCAATAGTTTGTGGTATAATGCTCTTAAAATAATGGAAGATTTTGCAAAACTATATAAAGAAAAAGAATTAGCAAAAAAATATAGTGAATTAGCTGAAAAGTGTAAAAAAAGTTTTGTAGAAAAATTTTATAATAAAAAAAGAAAAAGTTTAGATGATGTAATAGGAGACAGCAAAATAAGACCAAACCAATTATTTGCATTAGGACTATACTATCCAGTAATAGATTCAAACTCTGAAATAGCTAAAGAAGTATTTCAAACAGTAACAAAAAAACTGCTAACACCATATGGGCTAAAAACATTAGCAAAAGGAGAAAACTATTATAGAGAAATATATGAAGGAGACCAAATAAAACGAGATATGAGCTATCATCAGGGAATTACTTGGCCTTGGTTATTAGGAATATATTCAGACAGCTTTAAAAATATTATAAAAGCAGAAAAGAATAAAACAAATAAAAAACAACTAGAAGAACAATACGCAGAATTTGTAAATAAGCTAGAAGAAACATTCTATAATGAAATGTATAACCGTTCAACAGTAGGAAGTATTAGCGAACTATATGACTCAGCAAAACCATATGAAGCAAAAGGAGCATTTGCACAATGCTGGTCTGTTGCTGAAGTTTTTCGCATTATTACTCAATTTCATAATAAAGTAAAGAAAGAAGAATAAAATGAGAATATTAGGAATAGACCCAGGATTTGCAATTACAGGCTATAGCATTATTGACTATATAGGAAATAAATTTAAATTAATTACGTCAGGTGCAGTACTTACAAAGGCAGGAGAATCATTTCCACAAAGGTTACTAAAACTAAATAATGATTTAGAAGAAATAATAGAAACATATAAACCAGATGCTATTTCTGTAGAAGAGCTATTTTTTAATAACAATGCTAAAACAGCCATAAATGTAGCACAAGCAAGAGGTGTTATTTTAGTAGTAGGGTGCAGAAAAGGGATACCAACTTATGAATATACACCATTACAAATAAAACAAGCAGTAGTAGGATATGGTAGAGCAGATAAAATACAAGTACAAAAAATGGTAAAAGCAATATTAAATGTAGAACAATTACCAAAACTAGATGATACAACAGACAGTATGGCAGCAGCAATTTGCCATGCTCACTCTGCTAAATTTTCAGAAAAATTATAGATATTAGAAAGGAAAAATATGTCAGTATACTTATTGTATGGAGAAGAAACCTATTTGCTAGAAAATACAATAAAAAAAATAAAAAAGGAATTTGTGAACCTTATACTAGGAATTAATTATATACAAATAGATGACACAAATGTAGAAGAACTAATACCAGATTTACAAACTCCTGCATTTGGATTTGACAAAAAATTGATTATAGCAAAAAATACAGGGCTTTTCAAAAAAGAAAAGAAAGTGGCCAAAAAAGTTACTAAAAAAGAAAAGCCAAAAGAAGAAACTTTAACATTACAAGAAAAAATAGCTAAATATTTACAAGAAAATCAAGAGGAAATAAATAATACTGTAGAACTTGTATTTGTTGAACAAGAAGTTGAAAAAAATGATTTATATCAAATTATTGAAAAAATAGGTCAAATAAAAGAATTTTCTTTATTAAAACTGCCAGATTTAATTGCAAATTTAAAAAAAATTTGTGCAGCATATCAAGTAAAAATTGAAGACAATGTTGCAAAATATTTAGTAGAATGTTGTGGGACAAGTATGCAAGACCTAATTAATGAGGTTAGAAAATTAATTGAATATAAAGGGGCAAATGGTAATATTACTAAAGAAGATGTAGACCTTCTTTGTACAAAACAAATTCAAGCAGTAATTTTTGATTTAACTGATAATCTAGGAAAAAAAGAAACTAATAAAGCTTTGCAAGTATATAAAGGACTAATTGCTAATAAAGAGCCAATACAAAAAATATTAATTACTTTATATAACCATTTTAAAAAGTTATATATTATTAAAATAGCAGAAAAATATAATCAAGATGTAGCTGTAGCTATGAATTTAAAGCCAAATCAATTATTTTTAGTTAGCAAATATAAAACACAAGCTAAATACTTTGAGGAAGAAGAACTTAGAAAAATATTAGATGAATTAGTAAACTTAGATGCCAATTATAAAATTGGGTTAATAACTATAGAAATAGGACTAGAAGCTATTTTGTGTAGATATTGCTCAAAGTAAAAGTAAGAATGTTATAAAAATATTAAATTTTTGTAACATTCTTACTTAATTGCAATAGTATTGGGGAGGAAAATAATGCTAGAAAATAACATTCCACAATTTTTAATAGAATTATTAGAAAAACAATATGAAAAAGATATAATAGAAAAAATATTAGAAGGATATAAACAAAAAAGGAAAGTAACTTTAAGGGTAAATACAATAAAAACTTCTTGTGAATTAGTTAAAAACAAATTATTACAAGCTAATATTGATTTTGAAGAAGTACCTTGGTATGAAGATGCCATTGTAATAAAAAATGCTAATGAAAGTGACATTAGAAAATTAGATATTTATGAAAAAGGAGAAATATATTTACAAAGTCTTTCTTCTATGTTACCACCAATATTGCTAGAACCAAAACAAGGAGAAAATATTTTAGATATGGCTGCAGCTCCTGGAAGCAAAACAACTCAAATAGCGGCTTTAACACATAATAAAGCAATGATAACTGCGTGTGAAATTAATCAAGTTCGTAGTGAAAGACTAAAATATAATTTAGAAAAGCAGGGAGTAACTTGTAGTTATGTAATGCTAACAGATGCCAGAAAATTAGATGATTTATTTTCTTTTGATAAAATTTTATTAGACGCACCTTGTAGTGGAAGCGGTACAATTTATGAACAAGATGAAAAGTTGAATAAAAATTTTACGCAAAAACTTATTGAAAAATCTTCAGAAACACAACTAGCTTTGCTAAGCAAAGCAATTAAGTTATTAAAACCAAAAGGAGAAATAATATATTCAACTTGCTCTATTTTAAATTGTGAAAATGAAGCAATAGTTGAAAAAGCTTTAAAAGGAACAAATGCCAAAATTGAAGCAATTAAGCTTAAAGGTATAGAAAACATACCACTTATTCCAAGCAAAATACCTGGAACAATATGTGTATGCCCAAACAAATTATTTGAAGGATTTTTTATTGCAAAAATAAAAAAACAATAATATAAATAATATAACAGAGGATGCTTATGCATCCTCTGCTCCAAATTTAATAGTATTGATTTGGTCATCTATCTGCTGAATTATTTCTTCGCAGACATCTCTTACTTCGGAGGAAGTGACAGTGATTGAAAAATCTTTCAGAAATGGATTTATTGAATTCTGAAAAGAACTGATACGTTTCAACTCACTCATTAGTGTTGAGTCACTAATATTAGTAAAAATGTCAAATGTACTTATTTGCTCAACTCTTCCACGAATTTCATATAGCTCCATAATTGCATGTTCTTGACTTGATTCCATAAATATTTCTTGCATTTTTGCCTTAGAGTCTTCTATTAAGCGACTAACTAACAATAGAGTTAATCCCATAAAGAGTACCATTACCAGAAAGAAAGCTACTGTCCGTTTGTTAATTTTCATCTTAAATCCTCCTTTTAGGATATTAATACTATTTGGAACTATGTTCCATCAGGTAAAATTATATCATATTTACATAAAAAAGTAAATTAAAATGTAATGTTCACTTGTTTTTTATAAAAAAATGGTGTATAGTGAAATATAGAAAACAAGATAAATAAGGAGAAATAAAAATGATACAAAATAAACCGGAACTATTAGCACCAGCAGGTTCATTTGAAAAAGCAAAAACAGCATTTATGTATGGAGCTGATGCTGTATATTGTGGAACAGGAGCATTATCTTTAAGAAGCAGAGCAGAAGTAAATAATGATGATTTAGCTAAAACAATTAAATATGCTCATAGCATAGGAAAAAAAGTATATGCAACAATTAACATTTATGCTTGGGACAGCTATTATGAAGAAATAAAAAAACAAGCTAAAATGTTAAATGAATTAAAAGTAGATGCGATAATAGCCTCAGATGGAGGAGTTATAGAAATATTAAAAGAATATGCTCCAAATGTAGAAATTCATATAAGCACACAAGCAAATATAGTTAGCTATCATACTGCTAATTTTTGGCATAAAAATGGAGCAAAAAGAGTTATATTAGGTAGGGAACTAAATAAAGAGCAAGTAAGAGACATTATAAACAACACACCTAAAGAAATGAGTATAGAAATATTTGTACACGGAGCAATTTGTTTTGGGTATTCAGGAAGATGCTTCTTAAGCGACTTTTTGGCAAGCAGGAGCGCTAATTTAGGAGATTGTGCTCAAAGCTGTAGATGGGCATATAATGTATATGTAGAAGAACATAATAATCCAGGAAACTTAATGCCTGTAGAATATGATGAGCACGGTACTTATATATTTTCATCAAAAGATTTATGCTTAATTAAAGAAGTACCAGAAATAATAGAAATGGGAGTAGACAGTTTAAAAATAGAAGGAAGGCTAAAAACAGAATATTACTTAGCATCTGTGGTAAATGCATACAGAAATGCTATAGATGACTATATAAAAGACCCTGAAAACTATGACTATACTAAGTACCTAACAGAATTAGAAAAAACTAAAACAAGAGGATTAACTACCTTTTACTTTAACGATAGAAACAATAAAGACTTTCAAGAATATGAAGGTAAACAATACAATCCAAATTACGAATTTGGTGGAAAAATATTAGAAAACTTAGAAAATAAGACTGTAATTGAAATAAGAAACAAACTAACTGTTGGAGATACTATGGAAATTTTAATTCCAGGAAAAATAGAACCAGTAGAATTTAAGATAGAAAAGTTATGGGACTCAGAAACTGAAGAAGAAATAGAAACAGTAAATCCTGGAAAAGCAGGTCAAACAGTTTTAACGAAATTACCTATTAATACTGAAAATGGTTGGATTTTAAGAAGAAAGAAAGCATAAAAAGTGTCCTAAAATTAAATTAGGACACTTTATTATATTGAATTTTCAATCTTTTCAAGTTTAAAACTTATAAAAAATCCAATAATAAATAATATAGCTGAAATAAGACCTTCTATATTAAAACTAAATCCGGGATAAAGTATTAAAATAGAGCCAAGCACAAAACCTATAATTCCATAAAAAGTTTGAGAATAATACTTGTTTAATAAAAATTGTATTACTTTTAAAAATAAAATACAACCCAATACAAGCCCAATTCCCATAGGAAACAGCACAGAAAAGTTTATACTTGCAACAGAAGCAATATAAGTACTATAAACACCTAAGCACATTAAAATAAGACTGCTACTCACACCAGGAATTACTACTCCAGCAGACATTAAAAAACCAGCAAGCAATAAATAAAAAAAGTAATTTTGACTTAAATTTAAATTAATTAATTGAGGTAAAAAATATTCTAATCTAATAAATAAAATACCTAATAGAAGAGTAAAAATAAAATAGATTAAATAATGTAACCTAAAACCATTTGATTTATTTGCTTTTTTAAACAATATAGGTAAACTACCTAAAATTAAACCTATAAAACAAAAATTAGTGGGAATAGGGTAGGCAAAAAGTAAAAACTTTAATATTTTGCTAACAATAAGCACACCTACAATTCCACCAAGAAGAATAGGAAAAAGAAAAGTAAAATTCTTTTTGAAATCGCGAAAGACATTTAAAACACTATCAACTAATTTTTCGTATATTCCAAAAACAACACAAAACACACCACTACTAATGCCAGGGAGAATAGCACCACTACCAATTAACATTCCTTTGAAAAAACCTAATAAAAACTTCATAAACAAAAATCCTTTATTTTATAATAGCTTTTTAAACATTATGCAAAAAAATAAAAAAAATTCTTAAAAAATATTGACAAAACATAAGATAACCATTATAATAATATTTGTTCATACAAAATGCAGGTGTAGTTCAATGGTAGAATTCCAGCCTTCCAAGCTGGCTATGTGGGTTCGATTCCCATCACCTGCTCCAAAGAAAAACTCACACAAAAGTGTGAGTTTTTTTAGATGTAAAATAGAAAAATTTAATATACACCATAAGAGGAAAACAAGTTATGCTAGATAGTGATGTAGCAATGTTATATCATTATACAACTAAAAATATAAATAAAGCAGTAAAGAGAAATATGGATAGGTTTCCAGAAGATTTTTGTTTTCAATTAACTGAAAGAGAATTTCAAGATTTAAGGTTCCAAATTGGAACCTTAAATAAAAAAGTTAATAATGGAGATGTAACAAGAAAATATTTGCCATATGTATTTACTGAACAAGGAATATCAATGTTGTCTGGAGTTTTAAAAAATGAAATTGCTGTAAAAGTTAGTGTTAGTATCATAAGAGCTTTTGTAGAAATGAGAAAATTCTTAATGCTTAATGGACAAGTATTTGAAAGATTAACAAATATAGAATATAAACTATTAGAATATGATAAAAAATTTGATGAAGTCTTTAATCAGCTTCAGTTAGAAGAAAATATAAAGCAGAGAATATTTTTTGATGGTCAAATATACGATGCATATAGCATCATTATAGATATTATAAAAAAAGCAAATAAAAAAATCTTAATTATAGATAATTATGTAGATGACAGTATTTTGAAAATGCTAGCCAAAAAGAAAAAGAATGTAGAAGTTGTTATTTTAACATCTAACAAAAGTAATATTGACAATTTGGATATTCAAAAGTTCAATAAAGAATATCCTATATTAAAACTTGCTAAAACTAACAAATTTCATGACAGATTTGTAGTAATAGACAATAAAGAAATGTATCATTTAGGTGCTTCAATAAAAGATTTAGGTAAAAAGTGCTTTGGAATTAATAAAATAGAAGATTTAGAAATTATAGAAAAAATTATTAATTTATAAGAACAATGATTTTAATTCCGTGTAATTTCACAAAATTAAATGAAATAAGTAGGAAACAATTATTTATTTCCTACTCAATCAATTTGTGCAGTTTTATAAATTAAATAACAATAACCTTTAATTTACAAACATCTACCCATTTAACAAATTCTGTTGTATTTTCTAATTCTTCAATAGTAAGCTCTATAGCGTTATTGGTTTCTCCGCAAGCAGGAAATACAGTTTCAAATCTTTTTAAAGACTCATCTAAATATATTTTAACTCCATCATTTACAGCAAAAGGGCAAACTCCACCAACAGGATGTCCAATTTTTTCTTCTACTTCATCAAAAGTTAGCATATGAGCTTTTTCTCCAAATTCTTTACGATATTTAGCATTATCAATTTTTACATCACCTGCAGTTATAACTAATATATAGTCATTTGCTAACCTAAAAGATAAAGATTTAGCAATTCTTGCTTCTTCACAACCAAGAGCTTGTGCGGCTAGTTCAACGGTTGCACTTGAAGTTGTAAAATTAATTATTCTATTATCCATATTATATTTTGATAAATATTTTTTTACTTTTTCTACTGACATAACTTTCTCCTTCTAATTTGTATATTGACATTTAAATTATAACATATAAAATAAAGTATTGCTATTTTTTTGAAAATAAAATATAATTTAGACAACAAAAAAAGGAGTAAATAAATATGCCAAGTATTAATATTCATTTAGCTATTGGAAATAGATATATAGAAAAAAATAAAGTAGAAAATAAAAAAGAATTTTTAAAAGGAATTGTTGCACCAGATTTTGCCAAAGACAAAATAAAAAGTCATTATAGTACAAACAAAGCATCAGATGATAATATGCCAGAACGTGTAAAAGATAAGGTGGATATAATTGCTTTTTTAAATGAAAATAAAGTTGAAACAGACTATGAGAAAGGAGTGTTTTTACATTTATATACAGATAAAATGTTTTTTGAAAAATTCTTCTCTACGGAATTTTTAAAAAACACTAATTTTAAAGATTTTTTTGAAGACTTATATTGTAGCTACCAAGAAACAAATACATATCTTGAAGAAAAATATAATATACAATTAACTCAAGAAGATAGAAAACAAATAGCAGAAAATATTAAAAATTCAAGAACAAACAATCATATGTCTCAAGAAGTAATAGGAAAAAATATTATTAATATAAAAAAACTAGAAGAATTCATTGAAAAAATGTCTAATGTAAATATAAGTGACTGCATAAATGAATTAAAAGCAAATTAAATGGTAAAATGAAACAAAAGGAGGAATTAATTTTGGAACAAAATAAACAATGGTTTAATCAAAATATAGAAGAAACTAAAAAATATTTTAAGCTAGATGAAAAGCAAGGTTTATCAAAAGAACAGGTAGAAGAAAACAGACAAAAATATGGGTTAAATGAACTTGAAGCAAAAAAGAAAAAATCTTTACTAGTTAAATTTTTAGAACAATTTAAAGATTTTATGATTATTATTTTAATAATTGCTGCAATTATTTCAGGAGTAGTAGGTTATTTGGAAGGAGAAGGAATTACAGATTCAATTATTATTTTAATAGTAGTAATTGTAAATGCTATTATTGGCGTAGCACAAGAAAGCAAAGCAGAAAAATCTTTAGAAGCACTTCAAAAATTAAGCTCACATGTGGCAAAAGTATTACGTAATGGAAAAGTAGAAGTTATACAATCAAGAGAACTAGTACCTGGAGACATAGTATTATTAGATACAGGAGATTATGTACCTGCAGATTTAAGAATTATAGAAGCGGTTAATTTAAAAGCTCAAGAAGCTTCTCTAACGGGTGAGTCGGTTCCAGTAGAAAAAAATACAGAAGTTATACAAAAAGAAAAGGTAGGATTAGGTGATAGAACTAATATGCTATTTTCTTCTAGCTTAATTACATATGGTAGAGGAAAAGGTATTGTTGTAGAAACAGGAATGAATACAGAAGTTGGAAAAATTGCAGGAATGATAAATGAAACTCAAGATAGTGAAACACCACTTCAACAAAAATTAAATAAATTAGGAAAAACTTTAGGTATTGCAGCTATAGTAATTTGTGTAATTATATTTTTAATTGGTCTTTTATATGGTAAAGAGCCAGTTGAAATGTTTATGACAGCAGTTAGCTTAGCAGTTGCTGCAATTCCAGAAGGACTAGCAGCTGTATCTACTATTGTTTTAGCTATTGGTGTGCAAAGAATGGTAAAAAAACACGCTATTGTAAAAAAACTACCAGCAGTAGAGACATTAGGAAGTACAACAGTTATATGTTCAGACAAAACAGGAACATTAACACAGAATAAAATGACAGTTAAAAAAGTATTTTATAACAATCAATTAGTAAACTTAGAAGATGTAGATACATCAAAAATATGTAATGAATTAGAAAAATTAGTATATATAAGTATGTTTTGCAATGATACAAAAGTATCAAAGGAACAATTAACAGGCGACCCAACAGAAACAGCTTTAATAGATATGGGATTTGAGCTAGATTTTCAACCAGATATATTAGAAAAGTATCAAAGAGTTAAAGAACTACCTTTTGACTCTGATAGAAAGCTTATGACTACAGTACACTTATTCCCTAATAAATATGTTGTATATACAAAAGGAGGAATAGATGAGTTACTAAACAGATGTAATAGCTATGTAATAAATGGAGAAGTAAGAACAGACATAGAAGAATACAAAAAGGAAATATCAAAACAAAATGAGCAAATGGCTAAAGAAGCTTTAAGAGTACTTGGTATGGCATACAAAGAACTAAATCACGAGCCAACAGACGAAGAAATGAAAAACATAGAAAATGACTTAACTTATGTTGGTATGGTTGGAATGATAGACCCACCAAGAGAAGAAGTAAAAGAAGCAGTTGAAAAATGTAAAAATGCTGGTATAAAAACTGTAATGATTACAGGAGACCACAAAATTACAGCAATAGCAATAGCAAGAGCTTTAGGAATACTAGAAAATGAAGATGAGGCAATTACAGGAAGTCAACTAGAAGAAATGTCTGATGAAGATTTAATAAAAAATGTTAGAAAATATAGTGTATATGCAAGAGTATCTCCAGAACATAAAGTAAGAATAGTAAAGGCTTGGCAAGCAAATGGAGAAATAGTTGCTATGACAGGTGATGGGGTAAATGACGCACCAGCTTTAAAAACTGCAGATATTGGATGCGCTATGGGAATTGTTGGTACTGATGTTTCAAAAGAAGCGGCAGATGTTATACTAACAGATGACAATTTTGCAACAATAGTATCTTCAGTAGAAGAAGGAAGACGTATTTACGACAATATTTTAAAAGCAATTCAATTTCTACTATCAAGCAATGTTGGAGAAATTATAATACTATTTATAGCAATATTAATGACTCCACTATTAAGTAAATGGTTTAATATAGATGTTAATTTAATAACTCCATTATTACCAATTCATATATTATGGATAAACTTAGTAACAGACTCTTTACCTGCTTTAGCTTTAGCAGTGGACCCTGCAGAAAAAGATATTATGAATAGAAAACCTTTAAAACCAAAGCAAGGTGTGTTTACAAAAGGAATGATTTTTAGAGTAATATATCAAGGCATTATGATAGGTGTTCTTACATTAATAGCATTTATAATAGGATTAGCAACTCCAGAAGAAAGTTTACCTATAGTACAAACAATGGGACAAGACGGAGTAGTAAGAACTTTATCAGCAGAAGAAGTAAAAGTTGAAATTGGTCAAGCAATGGCATTTACAGTACTTGCTTTATCAGAACTAGTACACGTATATAATATTAGAAATAACAAAAAATCTATATTTAAAACAGGAATACTTAATAATAGCAAATTAATATTGGCAACATTAGCATCTGCAGCATTAATGTTTATAGTGTTATTAGTACCAGCTATAAGAAATATATTTAGCATACCAGTACTACCACTAATGAATATTGTAGAAATTGTTATATTAGTATTTATGCCTGTTGTAATAGTAGAATTGTTTAAATTATTTAAAATAAATACTACTAAAGATGAAGTTTAAAAAAATGTCGTTTTAGGGACGTAAGTTAAAATGACACTTTTAGAATAAAAATCAACAAAACACTTGACAAATTAACAAAAATGGTGTAAAGTATATTAGCATTACAAAAAATGCTAATATACTTTTCATTTTATGGAAAAGCTTACATACGAAAAAGGAGTGATGTCAAAGTGGAAAAAAACGTAAAAGTAAGTATGCTATGCCAAATATATGGCAAAATGCTTACTAAAAAACAATATGAAATGATTAATGACTATTATAACAATGACTTATCACTTTCTGAAATTGCTGAAAATAATAACATAACAAGACAAGCAGTAAGAGACGTAATAAAAAAGGGGGAAAATAAACTTTTCGAATTAGAGGAAAAGCTAGCATTTATGGAAAGAACATTAAAACAAGAAAAACAACTTCAACAAATACTAGAAGAATTAAGAAAAATTGAAAATACATCTTCAGACAAGAAAATTGAAAAAATTCTTAATCGTGTTTGTGAAGAATTAAGTTGTTTGACTTAAACAAAAAAATAACATTTTGGTAATATATTACCAAAGAAAGGTGCTAAACGATGGCATTTGAAGGATTAAGTTCAAAACTTCAAGAAATTACAAAAAAGTTAAGAGGTAAAGCAAGAATTACAGAGTCTGATTTAAAAGAAATGCTAAGAGAAGTAAAACTTGCATTACTAGAAGCTGATGTTAACTATGTAATAGTTAAAGAATTTATTAACCAAGTTCAAGAAAAAGCATTAGGGCAAGATGTACTAAAGTCTTTAACACCAGGTCAACAAGTTGTTAAAATAGTAAAAGATGAATTAGTAGAGCTTTTAGGTGGAACAGAAAGTAAAATAAACTTTACACCAAATCCACCAACAGTAATTATGTTAGTAGGTTTACAAGGTTCTGGTAAAACAACAACTGCAGGAAAACTAGCAAATATACTTCGCAAACAAGGTAAAAAACCTTTACTTGTTGCTTGTGATGTATATAGACCAGCTGCTATTAAGCAATTACAAGTTGTAGGTGCTCAGCTAAATATACCAGTATTTAGTAATGAACAATCTAAAGATGTTGTACATATTGCAAAACAAGCTATGTCAACAGCTATAAGCAAATTAAATGATGTAGTTATTTTGGATACAGCAGGTAGATTACACATAGATGAAGAACTAATGCAGGAACTTAAAAATGTAAAATCAAATATAAAACCACACGAAATACTATTAGTAGTAGACAGTATGACAGGTCAAGATGCTGTAAATGTTGCGAAATCATTTAATGAAAACTTAGGCATAGATGGTGTAGTTCTTACAAAACTAGATGGTGACACTCGTGGTGGTGCAGCGCTATCTGTTAAAAAAGTTACAGGAAGGCCAATTAAATTTGCTGCAACAGGAGAAAAGTTAAGTGATATAGAAGTATTCCACCCAGACAGAATGGCTCAAAGAATTTTAGGTATGGGTGATGTGCTTTCTATTATAGAAAAAGCAGAAGAAAGTTTTGATTTAGAGGAAGCTGAAAAAATAGAAAAACAGCTTAAGAAAAAAGAATTTGACTTAGACGATTATTTAACACAATTAAGACAAATAAAAAAAATGGGTTCTTTTTCATCTTTATTAAAAATGGTTCCAGGTATGAACCAGTTAAAAGATGTAAAAATAGATGACAAAGAATTTGTTAGAATAGAAGCTATGATTTGCTCTATGACAAAAGCAGAAAGAAAAAATTCAAAACTTTTAAATGGAAGTAGAAGAGTAAGAATTGCAAAAGGTAGTGGAACTACTGTACAAGAAATAAATAAATTCATAAAATCTTTTGAAATGACACAAAAAATGGTAAAACAAATGCAAAACAACAAAGGTGGATTAAAAAAGATGATGAATAGTATAGACACTAAAAATTTGAAAGACTTTAGATTTTAATTTTAAAAAATATATATACAAATTTTCAGGAGGTGAAAATAAATGGTAAAAATCAGATTACAAAGACAAGGTGCTAAAAAAGCTCCATTCTATCATATTGTTGTTGCAGATTCTAGAAGCCCAAGAGATGGAAAAATCATTGAAAAAATTGGTTCATATGACCCAATGACAGAACCTTCAACAATAGTAATTGACAATGAAAAATTAACAGAATGGATAAAAAATGGTGCAAAACCAACAGATTCTGTGAAAGAATTGATTGAAAGATCATCTAAATAAGGAAGTTTGAAAAATATTTTTTTACTAGAAAGGTAAAATTATGAAGGAAATTTTAGAAACTATTATTCTAAATTTGGTAGAAAATAAAGACAAAGTTACAATAAGCTCAAGAGAAGAAGAAAAAATTACAATATTTGAAGTAAAAGTAGCAGATTCTGATATGGGTAAAGTAATAGGAAGACAAGGTAAAATTGCAAAAGCAATTCGCACAGTTATGAAGTCTTTAGCTGCCAAAGAACACAAAAAAGTAGTTGTTGAATTTGTAGATTAGAGGAAAGTAAATGAAACAAGAATATTTTGAAATTGGTCAAATTGTAAACCATTTTGGAATTAAAGGAATGGTAAAAGTAAATCCTTTTACAGATGATATTTCTAAATTTGAAGAGTTAAAAACTATTTTGCTAGAGCAAAATAAAAAATTAACAGAAGTTCAAATAGAAGAAGTAAAATATAGTAAAAATCAAGTTTTACTAAAGCTAAAAGGAATTAATACTGTTGAAGATGCTGAAAAGTATAGAGGCTGCTATTTAAAAATAGCTAGAAAGGATGCTAAAAAGCTTCCAAAAGACACATACTTTATAGCAGACTTAATAGGAACTACAGTTTATACTGAAGAAGGAGTATTACTTGGAAAAGTACAAGACATCTACAATTCAGGCGCTAGTGATATTTATGTTGTTAAAGATGATAATGGTAAACAAATATTGTTGCCAGCTATCAATGAAGTAATTAAAGATATTGATATTGAACAAGAAAAAATTACAGTCCATTTAATAAAAGGATTAATTTAAGAAAGGAAAAGTTATGAAATTTGATATATTAACTCTTTTTCCAGAAATGTTTGAAACATTAAATAAAAGCATTATTGGAAAAGCAAAAGAAAAACAGTTAGTAGAAATCAATTTAATTAATATTAGAGACTTTTCCAAAGATAAACATAAAAAAGTAGATGATACACCTTATGGTGGAGGGGCAGGTATGGTTATGATGCCTGATGTTGTATATGATGCTTTTTCGTCTATTAAAGATAAAGAAAAAGCAAAGGTTATATACTTATCTCCAAAAGGAAATGTTTTAAACCAGAAAAAGGTAGTAGAACTTTCAAAACAAGAACATCTTATTTTGTTATGTGGACATTATGAAGGAATTGATCAAAGAGTATTAGATGAAATTGTAGATGAAGAAATATCAATAGGAGATTATGTTTTAACAGGTGGGGAAATACCTGCAATGGTATTGGTAGATAGTGTTAGTAGATATATACAAGGAGTGTTAAAAGAAGAATCTGTACAAGAAGAATCTTTTTCAAACAATCTTTTAGAATATCCACAATATACAAGACCAGAAGTATTCCACCAAGTAAAAGTTCCAGAAGTATTACTTTCTGGACATCACGAAAATATTAAAAAGTGGAGATATGAACAATCTCTAAAACTAACAAAACAAAAAAGACCAGATTTATTAAAATAAAAAGGAAAGGAGGATATTCAAGTAATGGATATCGTAAAATCAATAGAACACGAACAATTAAAAAATAAGATACCTGACTTAAAAGTTGGTGATACAGTTAAAGTACATCAAAAAATTAAAGAAGGTAACAGAGAAAGAATTCAAGTATTTGAAGGAATTATTATTAAAAAACAAAACGGAGGAGTAAATGCATCTTTTACAGTAAGAAAAATTTCTTATGGTGTAGGTGTTGAAAAAACATTTTTAGTACATTCACCACTAGTAGAAAAAGTAGAACTAGTAAGAGTTGGTAAAGCTAGAAGAGCAAAATTATATTACTTAAGAGACAGAGTTGGTAAATCTGCTAAGACAAAAGAAAACACAGGTGCAAGAATTGAAAACAAAGAAATTCTTGTAAAAGAAGAATTAGTAGAAACACCAGAAGTTGAAGAAGTAAAAGCAGAGGAAGTTACAGCAGAAGTTGCTCCAGAAGAAGCACCAGTTGTTGAAACAGAAGCTCCTGTAGTTGAAGAAGTAGTAGATACAGTAAAAGAAGAACCAGTTGAAGAAGTTAAAGAATAATATATAAAAGCGATAAGATTTTTCTTACCGCTTTTTTTATGTGGTTCTTACTTTTCTTTACTTACTTGAGCATATTTTTTTAACTTTTCGTAAGCTAAATAATTTATTGTACCAGCAGGAAAATGACCATTGACATCTTTTTTACCAGCAGGAACTCCTGTTAAAATTTCAATTCCTTCTTCAATAGTAGAAATAGCATAAATATGAAAGTCACCATTTTTAACAGCGTCTATTACTTCATCTGAAAGATTTAAATTATGCACATTTTGCTTTGGAATAATAACCCCGTGAGAACCGTTTAAACCTCTCATTTTACAAATTTGGAAAAAGCCTTCTATTTTATCGTTTACTCCACCTATAGGCTGAATTTCACCTTTTTGGTTAACTGACCCTGTTACACTAATTGCTTGATTAATTGGTATATTTGACAAACTAGATAATATAGCATAAAGCTCTGTACTAGAAGCACTATCTCCATCTACACCATTGTATAGCTGTTCAAAACAAACACTAGCTGTAAGTGAAAGGGGAATGTCTTGTGCAAACATTTGCCCTAAATAACCTGTTAGTATTAAAACACCCTTAGAATGAGAAGAACCAGAAAGTTCAACTTCACGTTCAATGTTTATAATGCCATTTTTTCCAGTATAGGTATTAGCTGTTATTTTTACAGGTTTTCCAAAACTATACTCACCAACATTCATAATAGTTAAACCGTTAATTTGTCCTGTAACAAAGCCAGATGTATCAATAAGTAAAGTGTTTTCTTTAATCATTTCCATATAACGAGAGTCGTATTTTTTAACTCTTTCAACTCTTTCTTTTAAAGCTCTGTTTACATGTTCAACAGTTACTATTTTTGAGCGAGATATTTTTGCCCAAGTAGCAGCTTCACCAATAACCTGAGCTAAATCATTAAAACGAGTAGAAAGCTTTTCTTGATTATCAGCTATTTTAGAAGCATATTCTATAATTCTAGCAACAGCACCTCTATCAAGGGAAGGAAGCTCTTCCTGAATACAATAACCTGCTATAAATCTTGCTAATTTATTCATATTTTCGGTAGTAATAGGGGCATCATCTTCAAATTCTACTTTTATTTTAAATAATTTTCTAAAATCAGAATCCATAGAAAGTAGAGTTTGATAAATGTGTTCATCTCCAATAATTATTACTTTTAAATCTAAAGGAATAGGTTCTGGTTTTAAAGAAATCATAACCATAGAAGAACGTGGATCTGCAGCATTTTCAATACCTAATTCTTTAGATCTTAAAGCTTTTTTTAAAGCCTCATAGCACAAACTATTACTTAACAAATCATTTGCTTGAAAAATAATATAGCCACCATTTGCCTTGTGAAGTAAGCCAGGTTTTAACATAGTAAAGTCTGTTTTTAATGCACCATAGTAGTTTTCGTATTCTAGTTTACCAAAAATATTGTGATAAGAATAGTTAGAGTCCATAACAACAGGAGCACCTTCAATATTACTGTTATCTACAAATAAATTTACTCTATAATTAAGCCAAGGGCTTGTTAATTCTGGTTTTGTTTGTGGGGCAGAAGGTTGTCTGTTATCTTTTTTATCATCTGCAACAAAACAAGAAATATTTTTTAAAATATCTTTTTTAATATTATCTAAAAAGTGATTTATTTTTTTATTTCTTTTATATTTAGATTTAATATAGTTAATATGAGTATTTACAGTTAATAAAGCCACATTAGATTGCCATTCTTCAACCTTTTTAGCAGATTCTCTTTCAATAGCTTTTATTTCTCCAATAGCCTCCATAATATGTTGTTGCACTATAGTAGATTTTTCTTCATACTCTTTTTTTACAGCTTCATCTAATTTATTAAATTCTTCTTCTGGCATTGCCTTACCATTCATAACAGGCATCATATAAATACCAGTTTGAGAAGATTTTACCTGAAAACCGTATTCAGAAGATTTTTTATTTAATTTTTCCATTAAAACACTACGTTTTTCTTCAAACTCTTGCTTAATTAAAGCTTTTTCTTTTTCAAACTCTTCATTATTAAAGGTAGATTTTATATCTACTTTTATATCATTAATAAAATGTTCCATTAAATCTTGAAATTCTTTACCACCACCAGCAGGAAGAGAAACAGCAACAGGTTCATTTGGATTATCAAAATTATATATATAACACCAATCTTGTGGAACTTTTTTCTTTTTAGAAATAGTATTTAAGTAGTTTTTAGTATACATTGTTTTACCAACACCACTAGGTCCTTCTATATATAAATTATATCCTTTAACATCAACACTTAATCCAAACTCCAAAGCTCTAATACCACGGTCTTGACCAATTCCTGTATCTATAGGGTCTAACTCTGCAGTTGTTTCAAAATCAAACTGATTAGGATTACATACCATTTTTAAATCTTTGTAGTTAAGTTCATTTGTTTTTTTCATTTATTTTTTCCTCCTTGGTTAAGCTCTAAACTCATTAGAATAGCATTATTAGTATTATTGTAATATTTTTTACGAAGTCCAACTTGTTTAAAATTATATTTTTTGTACAAATTAATAGCAGGCAAGTTGTTTTCATTTACTTCTAAAGTAATTAGGCTAGCTTTTTGCTGTTTGGAAAAATTAATAACATTTTCTATAAGTAAAGAACCAATACCTAAATTTCTACTATTTTTTCTTACAACAATATTCATAATATTAACTTCATCTATAATTGTTAGTATTCCTACAAAACCAACAACTTCTTCTTTAAGTTTAGCAACAAAATATTGTGAATTTAAATTTTGATTATTTTCTAATTCTTGTTTTAAAACATTATAAGACCAAAAATCATCAAATTCTTCAAGTAAGCAATCTTTAATAATATTTAGGTCTTCTAAAGTCATTTTTGATATATGTATTTCCATATTTTAAATATCCTTTTTATTCAACTTTTCTTCTAAAGCTATTTCTGCTTGAGATTTTCTTAAATAAATAGGAGAAATAAAATCTGAATTTCCGTAATTACCATTTTTATATTTAGTATAACCAATTTTACCAATACTTATACCAGTTGATTTACAATAGCTTTCATCAAAAATTTTAAATTGTAAATTGTTTTTTAAACATAAATCTTTTAATAAATCTTCATAAAAAACTGCTCCATCACCAACAAAAGAAATGTTAGAACAATTTGAAGAAAAATTATTAATAAAATCTAGTAAATTATTAAAAGAAATTTCTCCTTTAGAATTTTTTAAACACAAAAAATCTAATTTACTTTTTGCTATTTGCAAAATGTTATTATCTTCAACAATTTCAAAAATTCCAGCATACACATTACCATTATTAGCATTTATTAAAGAACAAACAATACCGTGCTCTTTTGTGTTATATGCTAAAGCTTCAAGAGAAGAAACACCAGTTAAAGCAATATTTTTACTATCAGCAAATGCTTTACAAGTAGCAATACCAATTCTAACACCAGTAAAAGAGCCAGGACCTAAGCAACAACTAATTAAATCAATATTATCTAATGATAAACTAGTTTTTTGAAAAGCTTCATCAATCATAGGCATTAGCTTTTGCGAATGTGTTTTTTCATCATCATTATTTATTTCTAATAAAACATTTTGATTTTCTAAAATAGCAACAGAAGCATTTTTAGAAGAAGTATCAACTGCTAAAATTTTCATTTTTTTAAGTCCTTTCTAAAACATATTAAAGCATTTATTACCAAAAGTTTCTATTAATAGCTCTCTATATTCATCATTATCGTCATTTTTATTAAAGGTAATTTTAATATAATCAGAAGGTAAGGCGTCTTCAATAATTTCGCCCCATTCAATTAAACAAATACCATTTTCAAAATATTCTTCTCCACCCATAGCGTAAAACTCGTCAATATCTGCTAAACGGTACACGTCAAAGTGATATATAGGGCATATGTTAGCATTATATTCATTTACAATAGTAAAAGTAGGACTAGAAATTTCATTTTCTAATCCAAAGTACTTTAATATGCCTTGCACAAATTTTGTTTTTCCAGAGCCTAGTTCACCTGACAAAACAATAATATCTTTTTTGTTTAGTGTTTTAGCAAATTTCTTTGCAAAATCAATAGTATCTTGTTCACATTTAGATATAAATTTATACATATTTTTACCTTCTAAAATTAATTTCAATATTTACACATATTGTATATTAATAAGTTGATTTTGTAAAGCAAAAAAAGAAGAAATTTGTTGAAAAATATAGTTACAATTTACAAAAAGATATTTACATTTTTATTATAGTCTTATAAAATAATTATAAAAGATAGAAAGGTAAAAAAAATGAAAATTATATTAGCATCAGCTTCGCCAAGAAGAAAAGAATTGTTAGGATACATTACAAAAAAATTTGAAGTTATTGTAAGCAATGCAGATGAAACATTTGAAGAGGGCTTAAACATACAAGAACAATCTAAAAAAATAGCATATTTAAAAGCTAAAGAAGTATTTGATAAAACACAAGGAGATAGAATAGTAATAGGGTCAGACACATTAGTATTAAAAAATGGCAAACATTATGGAAAACCTAAAAGTAAAGAAGAAGCTTTTGATATGCTTTCAGAATTGCAAAATGATGTACACGAAGTAATTACAAGCCTTTGTGTATTAATTGAAAAAGATAATAAACAAGAAAAATATATAGACTATGATATAACAAAAGTATATTTGTCAGAAATAACACCAGAAGAAATTAATGTATGGATAGAATCTGGAGAAGCTATGGACAAAGCAGGAGCCTATGCAATTCAGGGACAATTTTCTAAATTTATAACAAAATTTGAAGGAAGCTATAACTCAGTAGTAGGTTTACCAGTACAAAAGCTATATCAAGCTATAAAACAATATTTAGATTAAAAAGGAAAAATGAAAATGAATATACCAGTAAAAAAGAATGAAACATATACAGTACAGATTATAGACAACGGATATGAAGGAGAAGGAATAGCTAAAATTGAAGATTATACAATATTTATTCCAGAAGCCATAAAAGGGGAAAAATGCAAAATATTAATAGTAAAAACAACTGCATCACACGCATTTGGAAAACTATTAGAAATAATAGAACCATCAATAAATAGAATACAATCAGATTGTAGTACATACAAAAGATGTGGAGGATGTAACTTAAGACATATAAACTATAAAACTACATTAAAAATAAAGCAAGAAACAGTACAAAACTTAGTAAACAAAATATTAAAACAGCCACTAAAAGTACAACCTACAATAGGAATGGAAAATCCCTATAACTATAGAAATAAAGCACAATATCCACTAGGATATAACAAAAACCAAGAAGTAATAAGTGGAATATTTGCAGCAAGAACACATAGTATTATTCCTTTTAAACAATGTAAAATACAACATCCTATTACAGAAAAGATAACAAACATAATTGTTGATTTCTTAAACAAAAATAAAATATCAGCGTATGACGAAAACACAGGAAAAGGAATATTCAGACATATAGTAGTAAAAGTAGGAAAGAAAACTAAACAAGTAATGTGTATTCTAGTAGTAAACGAAGAAAAAATTCCAAAAGAGCAAGAATTAGTACAATATTTAATAAGCTATTTTGAAGCTAATGAAAAAGAATACACAATTAAAACTATAATAAAAAACATAAATACAAAAAATACAAATGTTATATTAGGGAATAGAAATATTACTCTTTATGGAGAATGCTATATATATGACAAACTAGGAGAATATACATTTAAAATATCTCCAATGTCATTTTATCAAACAAACCCAGTTCAAACTGAAGTTTTATACAACAAAGCTATTGAAGCAGCAAACTTACAAAAAGATGATATTTTGCTAGACCTATATTGTGGAATTGGAACAATAGGAATATATGCATCAAAATATGTAAAACAAGTTTATGGTATAGAAATTGTTGAACAAGCAATAGAAGATGCAAAAGAAAATGCAAAACTAAACAATATAGAAAACATAGAATTTATATGTGGAGATGTAGAAAAGGTACTAGGAAACTTATTAAAAGAAAAAAATATTTTGCCAAATGTAATATTTGTAGACCCACCAAGAAGAGGACTAGATGAAACTACAATAAACACAATATTAAATGTAGCCCCTAAAAAGCTAGTATATATTAGCTGCAACCCTTCAACTATGGTAAGAGATTTAAACAAATTATCAGAAAAATATAACATACAAGAAATACAACCAGTAGATATGTTCCCATTCACAAGTAATTGCGAAGTAGTTAGTGTATTAAATTTGAAAAAAGGAGTAGAAGATGAAAAAGTTAAATGTAATATTAGTTTATAATAAAGAAGAAGATAAAATTCTTATGTGCAAAAGAGAGAAAGAGCCATACAAAGGAAAATTTAATTTAGTAGGTGGCAAAGTTGAACAAAATGAAGATGAATTGCATGCTGCATATAGAGAATTACAAGAAGAAACAGGAATAACTAATAATGATATTACATTGACTCATATTATGAATTTTCAATATAAAATGTCAGATATGGAATTAGAAGTGTATGCGGGAAAATTAAAAAAAGATGTGAATTTAGTAGAAGAGGTTAATAAACTATATTGGATAAATAAGAATGAGGACTTTTTTAATTTAGAAAAGTATGCAGGAGAAGGAAACATAGGACATATGGTAGAACAAGCAGAAATTTATAAAGATAAATTGTTTTAGAGGTGAAAAATGAGTAAAATCGTAAAAATAGATAAACCCATTATATTAAAATTTGAAGATAGAGAAATTAAACTGCCTATGGAGATTAAAGAAAATATAGAAAGGTTTTGGAAAAATGCTGTAAGAGAAAACCCAAATTTATATAATGGGCAAGATTATGCTGTAGAATCAGTAATAGAAACCAAAGAAAGCATTGAAATGTTAGTTGCTAAAACTAATTATGCTCACTATCTATATGATGAAAGAGTTGGAATTCAAGAAGAAAATTATAGATGTTGCTCACCTTGGGGAGGCCTTTTATTATTAACAAAAGATGAATATTTTGCTATAGGAGAAATGAATAATACAACTTCAGTACCATATTGTTTACAAATAACTGGAGGAGGAATTGATATTTCTGACATTGAAAATGGAATAATAAATATTGATTCAAATATAAAAAGAGAATTGAAGGAAGAACTAAATCTTAATTTAGATGAAATAGACTATAAAATAGAGTTTATAGAATATCCTAGCCAAAAGAGAAATGCGTATGGATTTTTAGCTATTGGTAAAATAAATCTATCTAAGGATGAACTAAAAAAACATTTTGAAGAATACAAAGAATATTTAATTACAAATAAATTAGAAGTAGAGTTTAATAAATTAATTTTTCTCAAGAAAGAAAATGCATTACAAGAGCTAGATAATTTGCCTAATTATAAAAGACCATACTTAAGAGATTTAATAAAAGAGGCGGTTTGTTAGTAAAACTAAAAAATATATTGTAATATGAAAGAAGAAAAAAATGAAAGAAATAATAATTGCTTCAGAAAATGAAGGTAAAATTAAAGAAACTCAACAGATATTAGAAAATTTTAAAATAATTTCAATAGCAGAACTTGGAGTAAATATAGATGTTGAGGAAGACCAAGACACATTTCAAAAAAATGCCGTAAAAAAAGCGCAAACAATAGCTAGAGCACTTGGTGGAAAAATGTGCATTGCTGATGACTCAGGAATACAAATAGAGTATTTAAATGGCTTTCCAGGAGTATTTACCAAAAGATGGCATAGTGGAACTGATAAAGAAAGAAATTTAGCAATTATAGAAAAACTAAAAGGAGTACCAAAAGAACTAAGAAAAATAACTTTTACAACAGCTATTGCTTTATCAAATGGAAAAGAAACAATTTGTGAACAAGGAAAAATAGAGGGATTGGTAGCAGAAGATATTAGAGGAAATAATGGGTTTGGCTTTGATGAGATATTTGAACTAGAAAATGGAAAAACTTTAGCTGAATTATTACAAGAAGAAAAAAACAAAATAAGTGCAAGAAAAATAGCATTAGAAAAGATAAAATTTAAACTTAAATCTTATTAATAATTTATAAACAAAAAAGTCTTATTCTGTTCACATAAAATTCACATATCTTTATTATAATAATTAATGTTTAATATAGATGAAAAATCTAAAAAGTAAAAATATAGGGGGTATAATATGAACTATCTAGAAAAGTTATTTAAAAAAACTGGCTATATGTCAATTATTGAATCAATTATTTTTGCACTATTAGGGGCAATATTAATTTGCAAACCGGAAGGAACTGTTAAAGCTATTACTTATATAGTATCAATTATATTTATATGTATTGGTATTTATAAAATTATAAGCTTTTTTATGGCAAAAGGAAAATACGACTTTTATAATTACAACTTGTTATATGGACTTATGGCTTGTATTATAGGTATTGTTGCAATAGTATATAGCACTACAATAAGTACAATATTTAGAATAATGATAGGAATATGGATTATATATAGTTCATTTATGAGAATGAATTTTACAATTAAATTAAAAGCTTTAAACAGCAATGTTTGGATATATAGTTTAATTTTAGCAATTATAATGTTTATATGTGGATTATACATTCTTGTAAATTCAGGAGCAGTAGTTGTAACAGTAGGTATTATAATGCTTATATACTCAATTATAGATATTATTGAGGATGTTATATTTATAAAAAATATAAAAGAAATATTTTAAATGATAAAACGGTTAGCAAAAGCTAATCGTTTTTGGTAGAATAATAATTACAAAAAATCAAAATTATAATTAAAGAAACTTGATAATTAATTTTGACTATGCTATATTTATATTGTTATACATTAACAAGAGAAAAAATTTAAAGGAGGAATTTTATATGGCAGAAAGATTTGTTTTAAATGAGACATCTATATTTGGAAGAGGATGTAGAGCAGAATTACCAAAAGAAATAAAAGAAAGAGGATTTAAAAAAGTATTTTTAGTTACAGATAAAGGATTAGTAGACTGCAAATTAATAAATAAAGTAACAGAAATTTTAGATGAAGCAAAAATTAAATATACAGTATATTCAAAAGTAAAACCAAATCCAACAATAAAAAATGTGTTAGATGGATATGAAAAATGCCAAAAAGCAAAAGCAGATGTAATAGTAGCTGTAGGCGGAGGATCTGCAATAGATACTGCAAAAGGTATCTCAATTCTAATGACAAATCCAGAAAGAAGTGATGTAGTTTCATTAAATGGACTTTCAAATACACAAAATAAAGGGCTACCAATGATTGCTCTTCCAACAACACATGGAACGGCAGCAGAAGTTACAATAAATTATGTTATAACAGATGAAGAAAGAAAAATAAAAATGGTATGCGTTGATCCACATGATATACCAATACTTGCAATAGTTGACTCAGAATTAATGGAGTCACTACCCAAAATGACGGCTGCAGCAACAGGATTAGATGCTTTAACACACGCTGTTGAAGGATATATAACAAAAGCTCATAATACAATGTCAGATATGTTCCATATGAGAGCAATAGAACTAATATTTGAAAATTTACCAAAAGCAGTAAATGAAAAAGACCCAAAAGCTATTGAAAATATGGCTTTAGCTCAATATATTGCAGGTATGGGGTTTTCAAATGTTGGGTTAGGAATAGTTCACTCTATGGCTCATCAATTAGGAGCAGTATATGACACTCCACACGGCATAGCAAATGCCATATTACTTCCAACAGTTATGAGATTTAATGGAGAAGTATGTGCAGACAGATTTAGAGAAATCTTATATCATATTGGAAGACCAGATGCAAGAAACTTAAATGACCAAGATGTAATAAATACATTTGTATGGAAAATTAAAGAATTATCTAAAGAATGTGGCGTTACTATAACAGTAAAAGACACAGGCTGTAAAGAGGAAGACTTAGAAATGCTAGCAGATAAAGCAATGGAAGATCCTTGCAAACCAGGAAATCCAAGAGAAGTTACGAAAGAAGATTTTATTAGACTTTACAAAGAAGCTATGTAATTTTATATATTATTTAAAGGTTAGATAAAACTAACCTTTATTTTTTTTCAGATATACTATAATTTAAAATATACTTGAATAATTATATATAAAAATGTAAAATAGTAAAAACATATAAAAAACACACAATGGACAAAATTGTATAGTATAATAATAATCAAAAATTGAAGGGAATGAAAACAGGAATGCTAAAATTAAAAAATATTACTAAAGTATATGAAACTGGCGATGAAAAAGTTGAAGCTCTAAAAGGAGTTAGTATTGAATTTAGAGAATCTGAATTTGTATCAATACTAGGTCAAAGTGGCTGTGGTAAAACTACTTTATTAAATGTTATTGGTGGACTAGACAGATATACAAGTGGAGACTTAATAATAAATGGAAAATCAACAAAGGATTTTAAAGATAGAGACTGGGATGCATACAGAAACTATAAAGTAGGATTTGTTTTTCAAAACTATAATTTAATAACACACCAAACTGTACTTTCTAACGTAGAACTTGCCTTAACAATAGGAGGGATATCTAAAAAAGAAAGAAAATCAAGAGCAATAAAAGGATTAGAAGAAGTAGGGTTAAAAGACCAAATTCATAAAAAGCCAAATCAATTATCAGGTGGACAAAAGCAAAGAATAGCAATAGCAAGAGCTTTAGTAAACGACCCTG
>JBJFEZ010000038.1:0-9298 GCA_051891195.1 Clostridia bacterium | reverse complement strand
AGATATGAGCGAAAATGATGATTATGTAAAAAAAGTATATAATAAAGCAACTAACATTAAAATTGTTGGAGTAGTAACTGCAAAAGAAGGTATAACATCAATGATTTTAAACCCAGGAGTTGCATATACAAGTGATTTAATTGATTACATAATTGATTCTTCTGCTGAAACTGACATTGTAAAAAAACAGTTAAAAAATGATAAAGTAGATGTATTTTCAGGTTCAAAATTTGATGAAAAAACAAACAATCTTGATTTGGACTTTGAAGATTTAGTTGAAATTGATACCAAAAAGCTTCAAAGTGCATTTAATATAAATATAGATCAAAAAGCATTACAAAAACAAACAGAAAATTATATGACAGAAATATCTAATTCAGTAACTACTGATATTGTACCAGCCAAAAATTCATTTATAGAAAGTTTAAATACATTAGCAAATGGAATGTTTAATAGTATAACAGGTGAAGTTAGTCTAAGTGACATAGAAGAAGTGGTAGGTACTTATTTAGAAGGAAAAGAAGCTTCAAATATAATAGAAAAATTAGAAACTAACTATGTTGTACCAAAAGACGTTTTTAAAACTACTTATTCTGGCTTATTAAAGGGGCTATTGCAAATTTATATAAACTCATATTATGCTATTGACCCATCTCTTACAACAAATCCAGAAAATCCCGTTGCTGTTGTATATCCAGATATGGTATCTTCGGTTGTTTCAACATATACAAGTAATACTGCAATACAAGCAACGGCAGAAACAATGGCAAAGGCGATGACTGAAGCAGTTATGAAAAAATCAATTTTAACTAAGGTAGGAGAACTTACTACTAATTTAACTAGTAGCATTGCTTCATCATTTAATGTAGATGAAGATAAAATAGCAAGTGCATTTAAAATGAAGATAACAGAGGATGAAATTACAAGAATAGTAAATGCAATGATGAACAAAACAGAAAAAAATGCTAAAACAAACCTATTATCTCTTGGATATCAAGAAAAAGAAGAACCTACATATATTTCTTTTTACTTTAATAGTTTTGATGGCAAAGAGAACTTTAAAAACTTTATAAATTCATATAATGATAAAGTTGAAGAAAGCAAAAAAATAAATTATACAGATACAACAGGAATACTTATGGGGTCAGTAAAAACAATAGTAAATGCTGTTACATATGTATTAATAGCATTTGTATCAATATCTCTTGTAGTGTCTTCAATAATGATAGGAATAATTACATATATTTCTGTATATGAAAGAACAAAGGAAATTGGAATATTAAGAGCTATTGGAGCTTCTAAACGCAATATTTCTTCAATATTTAATGCAGAAACCTTTATAATAGGACTATTATCAGGTTTGTTTGGAATAGGAATAACATATTTATTAATACCTGTTATAAACACAATATTACATAGCTTTACAGGCAATATTCCTCTAAATGTAGTGTTGAATCCATCAAATGCAATTATATTAATAATATTAAGTATAATACTTACATTAATTGGTGGACTAATACCTGCAAAAGCAGCATCTAGAAAAGACCCTGTAATAGCCTTAAGAACTGAATAAACCAATAAAAACAACAGTTACTTTACAACTGTTGTTTTAATTTATTGTTATAAATATTTCTTTAAAGTTTCAACACTGTCTTCTTGCATTACAACAAAATCATTTAAAATATTTTTAACATCAGGTGAAATATTAGTATTTTGATTTATTAAACGCCTACCTTCAATAATACCCATATTAGTACCTTGCATTAAAAGTTCAGAAAGTTTAGAAGTAGTATCATCCTTCATAGTTTTCATTTGAATACCATACCAAGTCATCATTTTATTCATTTGAGTGGTCTCGTGTGGTTCTTTAGAAGTATAATTTGAATACAAATCATTAACTCTTCTAGAAATATCTTTATATTTATTGTACTCAGTATTTAAAACATTTTTAAACTTATTATCTGTAGTAACTTTTTCTGAAACATAAGTAATAGCATCCATTCCCATAGTAGCACCTTTATTAATTTCATCTAAGACATTTAAATTATTATTTTCCATTTATAATTCCTCCTAAATTTATTATTAACAACATTATTTACTAAAAAAAGAAAAATATTCAAAAATATTGAGATATTAAGTAAACTATGGTAAAATAGAGAAGTAGCAAAAATAGGAGGAATTATAAAATGAAAAAAGTAGATAAAGAAGAAGTAAAAAAAAGTATGAAAGAAGAAATAAAAAAAGCTAAAAAAGGAGCAGAAAAAGAAATGGGAGAATTTAAAAAATTCATTTCTAAAGGCAATGTTGTTGATATGGCAGTTGGTGTTATTATAGGTGGAGCTTTTGGCAAAATAGTAACAAGTTTGGTAAATGATATAATTACACCGCTTATAGGTATAGTTATAGGGGGACTAGACTTTAGTAACTTAAGTTTACAAATAGGAGAAGCAAAAATAGCATATGGTTCTTTTATTCAAACTGTAATTGATTTCTTAATTATAGCTTTATGTATTTTTAATGCAATTAAATTATTTGAAAGAATAAAAAATAAAGGAAAGAAAAAACAAGAAGAAGTAGTAGCAGAAGCTCCTGCAAAAAGTGATGAAGTTAAGCTATTAGAAGAAATAAGAGATTTATTAAAAGAAAATGCAAAAATAGAGGAAACTAAAGAGTAAAAACATTGACATTTTTAAAAACTATAGTTATAATAATAATATAGTGTAAAAATGCACTTTCATAGAATAAAAAGGAGAAAAAGCAAATGTTAGCTAAAAGTTGGAAAAAAATATTGTTGTTTGTTTTAATAATAGCTTGTTTGTTTAATGTAATTAATAAACTTGTACATAAAGCTTCTATGGAAGACGAAGTAAAAGCTTCAGCAGAATATATAGAAGAAAGACAAAAAAACAAATAAAATATTTATATAAAAAGAAAATACTTGAAAAATAAATTGAACTATGTTATAATACGTAATAGTGTTTTTGAATAAAAATAAGGGAGAGGTGAAGACTAAATGAAAGAAGGAATACATCCAAATTATACAGAAGCAACAATTACTTGTGCTTGTGGAAATGTAATGAAAACAAATTCAACAAAATCAGATATAAAAGTTGATGTTTGTTCAAAATGTCATCCATTCTGGACTGGAAACTTAAAAAGAGAAACAACTGGTGGTAGAGCAGATAAATTCAAGAAAAAATACGGAATTCAATAATATAAGTAAAAAGACGGTTTTGCTTTCTACAAAGAGTTTTTGTAGAAAACAAAACCGTCTTTTTTAGTATATAACTATTGAAAAAAATGTCTAATTATTATAAAATATAAAGGATTTTAAGAACTAAGAGCGGAGGGAATATTGTGACAAAAATAGACATAAATGAACAATTAGAAGATATTCAAAAAGTAGCAAAACTAAACGAAGGTAAAAATTTGAAATATAATATTTTAACAATGGGATGTCAATTAAATGAAAATGATTCGGAAAAATTATGTGGAATGATGGAAGAAATGAATTATACAAGAACACAAAACTTATCTGAAGCAGATTTAATTGTATTTAATACTTGTTGTGTTCGCGAAAATGCAGAAGATAAATTGTTTGGCAAATTAGGAGAAGTAAAAAAATATAAAGAATCAAAAGGAACAATAATTGCTATAGGTGGCTGTATGATGCAAGAAAAGCATATAGTAGAAAAGCTAAAGCAAAGTTATCCATATTTTGATATTGTTTTTGGAACACATACTTTACACCAATTTCCTACAGATTTATATAAAACATTATGTAATAGAAAAAGAATAGAGGATATTTTAGACATAGATGGTGAAATTATAGAAGGACTACCTATATCTAGAGATGATAAAATAAAAGCTTCTGTAACAATTATGAATGGGTGCAACAATTTCTGTAGTTATTGTATTGTACCATATGTTAGAGGCAGAGAAAGAAGCAGAAGCCCAAAGGATATATTGCAAGAGGTAAATTCTTTAGCTAAACAAGGCTATAAAGAAATTACACTTTTAGGACAAAATGTTAATTCATATTTAAGAACAGAAAGAGAAAAAAATATTGAGTTTGAACAATATGAAGGAGTAAATTCATTTGCTACTTTATTAAGAGCAATAAATAAAATAGAAGGTATAGAAAGAATACGTTTTGTTTCTCCTCACCCAAAAGATTTTACAGACGACGTTATTGAAGCTATTAGAGATTGTGATAAAGTATGTAAATTAATTCATTTACCACTACAATCTGGAAACACACAAGTGTTAAAAATAATGAATAGAAAATATACTAAAGAACAATACTTAAATTTAGTAGAAAAAATGAAATCTCAAATTCCAAATTTAACACTTTCAACAGATATAATTGTAGGTTTTCCAGGAGAAACAGAAGAAGAATTTGAAGATACACTGGATGTAGTAAAAAATGTTAATTTTGAACAAGTATATATGTTTATTTATTCAAGAAGAGAAGGAACTCCAGGAGATAAAATGGAAAACCAAATTCCTGAAGAAATAAAACATAAAAGATTTGATAGACTAAAAGAACTAGTTGAAAGTCAAATAGCTATAAAAAACAAACAATATGTTGGAACAATGCAAAAGGTTCTAATAGAAGGAAGAAGTAAAAATAATGACAATATGCTATCAGGAAGAACAGATTCCAACAAGGTAGTAGTTTTAGAAGGAAAAGATGACCTTATTGGAAAAATAGTAGACTTAAAAATAGTTTCTGAACATATGTGGTATTTAAAAGGAGAGGTTGTATAAATGAAAGAAATAACACAAGAAGAATTTGAACAATATATTTTAGAAGTAATTAATGGAGAAAAATCTAGAGTTCAAATAACAAAAGAACTGGAAACAGATTACAGAACTTTAAACAAAAAAATTCAATTATTATCAATAGATAATCCGGAATTATATTTAAGGTTTATTCAAAAATATCCATATAAGCCAAGAGAAATAACTACTGTTCCAATAAGAAAAGCCGTGTATGAGTTTTTAACCACTGGCATTGATATGGAAGAATTAGCAAAAAAATATCAAATTGGAGTTAGAACATTAAGTAGAAAAATAAATGCATTAGGAAAATCTAAAAATGATGAAGATGTGAATTTGTATCATTTATGCAAAGAACTAGCATATAATAAAGCTCATAGCAAACCAAATTCTCCTGAATTATTATATGCAATATCAAAGCTAGAAATTGAGCCTGAAGAGAAAAAACAAGATGATATAGAAAAAAGAAGACAATATCTTTTATCATTAGAAAAACAATATCAAGAATTATGCCAAACTATGTCAAAAACGGAAGCCGCACAACAAATGGGGTACACTACAAATAGACTATATAAATTACTAAATGAGTTGTACTGTATTGAAATAGAAAGAAATGCAAAGCAAAAGAACAAAGAATTTAGAGAAAGAATGGCTGTTAATCCAAATGAATTAAATGAAAGAACACCAGAACCAACCCATAAAGAACAAACCGAACTAGAAAAGGAGTAACAAAAATGGCAGAATATTCACCTATGATGCAACATTACTTGCAGACAAAAGAAGAATATAAAGATTGCATTTTATTTTACCGCTTAGGCGATTTTTATGAAATGTTTTTTGATGATGCTATTACAACTTCAAGAGAACTAGAACTAACATTAACAGGAAAGGACTGTGGACAAGAAGAAAGAGCACCTATGTGTGGTATTCCATACCACGCAGCAGAAACATATATTGCAAGACTAATTGAAAAAGGATTTAAAGTTGCAATTTGCGAACAAGTAGAAGACCCAAAACAAGCAAAAGGAATTGTAAAAAGAGAAGTTATTCGTGTAGTAACTCCTGGAACAGTTATGGAGTCTAACCTTTTAGAAGAAAAAAAGAACAACTATATAATGTCTATATATAAAAACGGTATATATTATGGAATTGCAATTTGTGACTTAACAACAGCAGACTTTAAAACAGCACAAATTAAAGAACAAAATAATTTTGCAACTTTAATGGATGAAATTTCTAGATACTCTCCTGCTGAAATTGTAGTAAACAATATGATGTATGAAAGTGTACAAGAAATTAGTAAAATACGTGAAAGATTTAACATATACATATCAAAACTTGAAGAAGAAAATTTTAGTATAAATAATGAAGAATTTCAAACTAAATATGAAATTGTAGATGAAAATCAACAAATAATACAAGATTTATCAGATAAACAATTTTGTATAGCTGCAAGCAATGGCTTAATGTCATATTTAATAAATACGCAAAAAAATAATTTAGACTATATTCATACAATAACAATATATAGTACAACACATTATATGAACTTAGACATAAATGCTAGAAGAAACTTAGAGATAACAGAAAAATTGAGAGATAAAAGCAAAAAAGGAACACTTTTATGGGTACTAGATAAAACTTCTACATCTATGGGTGGTAGATTATTAAGAAGATATTTAAATGACCCACTAATAGATGTTTGCAAAATAAATCAAAGACTAGAAGCTGTTAAGGAATTAAAAGAAGATATTATTTTAAGAGGAGATGTTATAGACAGCTTAAAAAAAGTTTATGACATTGAAAGATTAGCAGGAAAAATATCATATGGAAGTGCAAATGCAAGAGATTTAATATCACTTAAAAACTCTGCAAAACAATTACCAGATATAAAGCAAACATTAGAAACAGCAAAAGCTCCTTTATTAAAACAACTATATGATGAACTAGATACATTGGAAGATATACATAAAATAATAGATGAAGCTATTATAGATGACCCACCTATAACTGTAAAAGAAGGTGGAATAATAAAATTAGGTTATAATGAAGAAATAGACCACCTAAAAAAGGCTACAACAGAAGGCAAAAATTGGATATTAGAAATAGAAAACAAAGAAAGAGAAGCTACAGGAATAAAAGGACTAAAAGTTGGATTTAATAAAGTATTTGGATATTTTATAGAAGTAACAAAATCTAATTTATCAATGGTACCAGAAAGATTTATTCGTAAACAAACTTTGGCAAATTGTGAAAGATATATAACAGAAGAATTAAAAAAAGTAGAAAATGAAATTTTAGGAGCAGAAGAAAAGGTAATAAACCTAGAATATAATGCGTTCTGCGAAATAAGAGAAAAAATAGAAAAGCAAATATTAAGAGTTCAAAAATCTGCAGGTATTATTGCTACATTGGACGTTTTAACTTCTTTAGCCACGGTAGCAGATGATATGAATTATGTTATGCCAATAGTAGACAATAGCGGAATGATAGATATAAAAGACGGACGTCATCCAGTTATTGAAAAAATATTGCCAAGTGGAAGTTTTGTAGAAAATGACACATATTTAGATAAATCTGACAATCGTTTGGCTATTATTACAGGACCAAATATGGCAGGTAAATCTACGTATATGAGACAAGTAGCATTAATAGTATTAATGGCACAAGTAGGAAGTTTTGTGCCTGCATCATATGCAAAAATTGGTGTAGTTGACAAAATATTTACAAGAGTTGGTGCTTCAGATGATTTAAGTATGGGACAAAGCACCTTTATGGTAGAAATGATGGAGGTAGCAGACATATTAAAAGAAGCTACTAGCAATAGCTTAGTAATTTTAGATGAAATAGGAAGAGGAACTTCAACATATGATGGACTTTCAATAGCGTGGGCAGTAGCAGAATATATTTCAGACAAAGAAAAATGTGGAGCAAAAACATTATTTGCAACACATTATCACGAATTAACATCTTTAGAAGAGAAATTAGAAGGAATAAAAAATTATTCTATTGCTGTAAAAGAAAAGGGAGAAGATGTAATTTTCTTAAGAAAAATTGTATCAGGAGGAACTGATGAAAGCTATGGTATACACGTTGCAAAGCTTGCAGGAGTTCCACAAATGGTAACAAAACGTGCAAATGAAATTTTAAAAACTTTAGAAAGAAAAAGTATATTAGGCGAAAAGGCTCAAGAAAAAGAAAATAAAAAAGTAGCAGCAGGGCAATTAGATTTATATAACTACAAATTGGCAGAAATAGCACACGAATTAGACAAAATTAATTTGAATGAATTAACACCTATTGATGCTTTAAATACTTTAGTTAATATGAAAGAAAAAATAAAATAAGGGGAACTAATGAAAGAAAAATCTAATAAACAATTTATGATTTTATCTGCAATAGGCATAATACAAGTAGTAATATGCCACTTAGCAACAGACATAAAACTAACAGGTTATATATTTCCATATACATCATTCTTTATACCAATGTTTGTATTTATTTCAGGATATTTTTATAAAGTAGAAAAAGAAAACAACATAGCAAAAACTATTTGGGATAAATTAAAAAAATTAGTAATACCATTTTTTATTATTAATTTAATTTATGGAATTATAAGTACTATATTAAGAAATATTGGAATTATAAACTATGGAAGTGAAATTAGCCTATATACATTATTTGTGCAACCATTTATAGGAAATGCTCAATTTGTATTTAACTTTCCATCTTGGTTTATACCAGCATTTTTTGTAACTTATGTTGTATATGTATTAATACACAAATATGTAGCAAAATTTAAAATAAATGACTATGCTTTACTTATATTACTAATACTTGGAAATATGGTAGCTGTATACAATGCAGAAATTGCTAGATTAGAAGACTTAAGAACTTTGTTATTAAAAGTATTATTCTTGTTGCCATTTTTTCATATGGGGTATTTATATAAAACAACTATACAAAAGTATGATGAAAAGGTTAAAACTACAATTTACATACCTGTTCTTATAATAATAAACATTATTTTGCAATTAATATTTAAAGACTTAACATATGATATGCGTGACTTTTCAGGATTTAATCCAACAAATTTTTACTTACCACTCATAACATCTATTACAGGAATTTTATTCTGGCTTAGAATCTCAAAAATACTTGCAAAATATATAGGAGAAAATAAATTAGTAAATTACATAAGTAACAATACATTTTCAATAATGTCACATCATATATTTTACTTATTTATATTTGATTTAATATTGTATTTTATAAATTTAAAATATCAAGTACCATATTTTAACGAGGAAATGTTCAAAGCAGGTTGGATATATATTTATAAAATACCAAATTGGAATATACTACTTCAAATATTTTATGTAATAATAGGCGTAAGCGGACCGTTAATAAATGTCGCTTTAGGGACGTTTGTTAAAACGACAGTTTGTCGTTTTTGGGACAGATCTTGTCAAGTGATTATAAACAGAAGAAATAAATAAGGAAAAAATGTAGGGCG
>JBJFEZ010000037.1:0-9377 GCA_051891195.1 Clostridia bacterium | reverse complement strand
ATTTTCTGGCTGTGATTTTCTCACATTATTTTTTTATAGATAGTTCTTTCTATCTCCCTTTATTATTTGGTTTCTCAAAGGTTTATTGTTTACTTTTCAATGTGCTTTTGTTCATTTGAATATGAACGTATGTTATTTTACTACTTTATTTTGCAAATGTCAACATATTTTTGAAATATTTTTAAAAATATTTTTGGCGCAAAATAATAAACTAGTGTTGCTGTTATTCATTAAAATGTTTTATTCTTTACTAATTTATTTCTTCACATTTTTATGTGTTTTATTCATAAGTAGTAACTTTATTAATAATAACATATTGTTTTCATAAAGTCAAGAGATTTTTTAGTATTTTTTGTAGAAATTTTTGGTATTTTTCTGTAATATATTATTTTTTCAACTTCCTTTATTATAATATCATATTTTATTATGTAAATCAAGCATTTTTGTATGGTAATTTTATGAAATTTTTGAGCATCTATATTTCTACCAAAATAACATCGTCTCCAATACATTTTATATTTTGCCATTGTATAACAATATCATTATTAGAAGAAATCATACTTAAAAACTTATTACTTCCCGGAACAATAATAGAAGTAATAGTTCCTGTTTCTAAATCAGCGCACACATCTTGCACAAAACCTAGTCTTTTGCCGTCTCGTATGTTAATTACTTCTTTTCGTTTAAAATCCATTCCTTTTTGTCCCATATACTTTTCTCCTCTTAACTTTTTATTCTATATAATATGCAACAATATATTTTTTTATCATACTTTTTTAAATAAACTTAAAAATATACCTTATGTTTTTAACATTGGTATATTTTTATAAAAATTATTTATATATTCTTCTAATATGATTTATAGCTGTTCTTTCTAATCTAGATACTTGTGCTTGTGAAATTCCTATTTCTTCTGCAACCTCCATTTGAGTTCTTCCTTCAAAAAATCTTTTGTTAATTATCATTTTTTCTTTTTCATTAAGTCTTTTCATAGATTCTGCTATGGTAATGTTTTGTGTCCATAGTTCATCAGTGTTTTTCTTGTCACTTACTTGGTCTATTATATATATGTTTTCTGTGTTTTCACTATATGCTGGTTCTTGTAGAGAAATTGGCTCCTGTATAGCGTCTAGGCTCATTACTACGTCTTCTTTTTCTACATTTAATTCTTTTGCTATTTCTTCTATACTTGCCTCCCTTTGTTCTTCTTTATAAATTTTATCTTTTATACTAATTGCTTTATATGCCAGGTCCCTTATTGATCTGCTAACTCTAATAGCATTATTGTCTCTTAAATATCTACGAATTTCTCCTATTATCATTGGTACAGCATAGGTAGAAAACTGTACATTTTGGTTTAAGTCAAAGTTGTCTATAGCTTTTATAAGGCCTATGCATCCAACCTGAAATAGGTCATCTACATTTTCACCTTTGCCATAAAATCTTTTTATTAGGCTAAGAACTAGTCTTAAATTTCCTTGTATAAAATCTTGTCTTGCCTTTTTATCTCCTTGTTTTATCTTACTAATCAATACTGTTTTTTCTTCATTTGATAGTAACGGTAAGTTAGAAGTATTTACTCCTGAAATTTCAACTTTGTTCATTAAAAACTCCTCTTGAAAATAATTAATTTACTAGTTTAATTATTTCCAAAATGAGTTTTTAGTATTCAATTAACGTATTACAAAAAACGACACTAACCAGTTTTACTTATAATTTCTTTCTTCATTTTATTAATAATTTTCTTTTCTAAACGTGATATGTAACTTTGTGATATTCCGAAGCATATCTGCGACCTCTTTTTGCGTTTTTTCTGTTCCACTAATAAAGCCAAATCTCAGCTCCATAATGTTTCTTTCTCTATTATTTAGTTTTTGAATAGATGCTCTCAAAAGGCTTTTATCAACTTCATCTTCTATTCTTCTAGAAGTTATGTCAGGTTCTGTTCCTAAAATGTCTGATAGTAATAGTTCATTTCCATCTCCATCTTGGTTTAATGGTTCATCTATAGAAACTTCACCTTTTATTCTATTACTTCTTCTTAAGAACATTAATATTTCATTTTCTATACAACGTGATGCATATGTTGCTAATTTTATATTTTTACTTGTGTTAAATGTATTAATTGCCTTCATTAATCCTATTGTTCCTATAGAAATAAGGTCTTCAATTCCCACCCCTGTGTTTTCAAATTTTTTAGCAATGTACACTACCAGTCTTAAATTTCTTTCTACTAGAGTTTGTCTAACACTTTCATCTCCATTAGATAACTTTTCTAAGATTTCAGTTTCTTCTTCGTTTGTTAATGGTGGTGGTAATGTTTGACTACCTCCTATATAATATATAGGAAGATTTTCCTCTTGCTCATTTCCTATGTATCTTACATATAGAGTGTTAATATTGAGCTTTAATATTTGTAGTAAATTCATTTTCTTCACTCCTTTCTAATAAGTCCAATCCGAATAAAGCAGAATAACTGTTGCCTAATTTTTCTGGAAAAATTCCAATTATAATATTTTTTCTTGTTTCAGGTTCTTCCTTTTGTATTGTTACACTATCTGCTTTTATTCCTATTAAAAGTCCATTTTTTCTTCCTATTGAAGAAAAGGGGATTATTCTTAATTTTGTTAAATATTCTTTTTGTTCTATTTTGTCAATATTTTTTATTTGCTCACCTCCTACTAAATTTTCTATATTGTTTAATAATTCTGCTGGTAAAACATCATATAATTTATCTCTTTCTACCACAATTACAGGTACTTTGGTTATAGGATCTCTTAATAAATTTCCTGTATCTAGCATTGCTGTCACTTTAGTTTGTTTTTCTTCTATTTTTATTGTAACAGTATATATCATGTCTTTTTTCTTTAGTTTAGTCTTTACTATTTTAAATGCAATATGTGTTATAATAAATCCAATAATTCCACCAAGTAATGCTATTTTTATTGGATATGTTCCCACATATACACCATTTTTCATTAAAATATTTTGTGGTTTAATAAAATATAGTAGGCAAAATGCGCATCCTCCAAACACAAATGATGTTAAATAGAATATAAGTAATTGCTTGCTTAATACTTTTATTCCTTTTGCATTATAGGCTAAATATACCATTATAATAGACAGAAGAATTTTAACAAACAAATTAGAATATATTGGTAAGATTTCTAAATATGCTACTATTGAATATATGCCTCCTATTAATGCAGATATAATTATTTTCCATTGTTTCATTTTTATTTTCATAATATAACCTGTTGCAAATAGAATAATATAGTTCATACATAAATTTTCTAGTAATACTACATCTAAATAAATAGTCATATATTTTCCTTTTTATATTTTTGTTTTAAAGCAATTTTATTATACTCTTCTACTTTTAAAAAGTTTGTCATTTTCTAGGTAAAAAAAATAGAAATATTCTTCTTTTTTATGTTTTTTACAACAAAAAAGTACAAACCTTTTCAAGTTTGTACTTTTTATTTATTTGTTACTACTTTTTATTTGTTAATTCCTTTGCTTTTTCTTAAGAATGTTGGAATTTCTAAATTATCTTGAGAATTTGAACTGTCTGTTGCTGTAGGTATAGAATTTAATTTTTTGTCCCAAGCTCTGTCTATAATGTCTCCTACTGCCATAGTTCCTGATAATGGTCCTTCTTCTTTATCAAATCCTGTAGCTATAACAGTAATTACTATATCTTCCTCTAGACTTTCATCTATAACTGCACCAAATATAATATTTGCTTCTGGGTCTACACTACGTTGAATAAGTTCTGCTGCTGTATTTACTTCGTGTAATCCCAAATTGCTTCCACCAGTAATGTTAATGATAACTCCTCTTGCTCCTTCAATAGATGTTTCTAGCAATGGGCTTTGCACAGCTTGTTTTGCTGCATCTTCTGCTCTGTTTTCTCCAGACGCTCTACCAATACCCATATGTGCCATACCTGTATTTAACATTATTGTTTTTACATCAGCAAAGTCTAAGTTAACAAGTCCTGGAATTGCAATTAAGTCTGATATACCTTGAACACCCTGTCTTAATACATCATCTGCCATTTTAAAAGCTTCTACTATAGATGTTTTTCTGTCAATTACTTGTAGTAATTTATCATTTGGAATTACTACTAATGTATCTACTTTTCCTTTTAGGCTTTCAATTCCACGTTCAGCTTGTGATAGTCTTTTCTTTCCTTCAAATGTAAATGGTTTTGTTACTACACCTATTGTTAATATTCCCATTTCTTTTGCTGCTGCTGCAACTATTGGTGCTGCTCCAGTACCTGTTCCTCCACCCATTCCGGCTGTAACAAATACCATATCTGCTCCACGTAAAGCTTCTGCTATTTCAGCTTTGCTTTCTTCTGCAGCTTGAGCTCCAATGTCAGGGTTAGCTCCTGCTCCTAAACCTCTTGTTATTTTTTCTCCAATTTGTATCTTAGATGCTGCTTTTGAAAGTAGTAGAGCTTGTCTATCTGTATTAACTGCAATAAATTCTACATTTCTTATTCCTGACTCTACCATTCTGTTTACAGCATTGTTTCCTGCCCCACCTACACCAATTACTTTGATAGTAGCTGTTCCATCTAACATTGTGTTTTCATCAATATTGTTATCCATTAACATACTGTTCATTCCTCCTAATAATTTTTTTGGTATTTCTACCTTATATATTTAAAATTAAAATCTATGAATAAAAGAACTCTTTAATTCTTTCTAAAATATTTTTAAATATGTTTTCATTAGTGTCGCTTTCTACACTGCTTCCAACTGTTTTTACAAAAGGTCTTGATGCAACATATCTAACTATTGCATAAGCTATTCTGTATTCTGGTCTTACTATACTAATTAGCCTGCCTGTTGCAATTTTTACTGGAATATTTAATATAATTTTTCCTGCAACGTCACTTTTACTAATGCTTGTAATTCCTTGTCCTGTTAAAATGACATTATTAATTTTTGATTTTATTCCTTGCATTGTAATGTCTCTATTTACTAAAGAAAAGATTTCTTCTATTCTTGCTTCCATTATTTCAATAAGCTGTGAGCTTTTTATAACTTTTTTACCATTTTCGTCTTTGCAAGTAGTTAATAAAATTTCATTATCATTATCAATAAAGGATCTTAATGCTAGTCCATATTGTTTTTTTAGTTTTTCAGCTTCTTCTTCGCTAATGTTTAATACTAATGCTATGTCACTTGTAATGTTGTCTCCACCAAGTGGAATTGTATTAGTATATGAGAAATTAGAACCTTCAAATACTCCTATGTCTGTATTTCCAGCACCAATGTCTAACAACATAACATTGTCGTTTAATTCGTTTGTATCTAGTGCCAATCCTCTTTGAGCTAATGTAACAGGTACTAGTCCATCTATGTCTAGGTCTATTTTCTTAAAGATAGATGCTATTTGTCTCATATATTCTTTGTCTGCTAATATTACTTGAGCTTTTATAATAAAATTTGCACTTAAGCTTCCAATAGGATCTGTTACAACTTTTCCATTATCTAAAATAAATTGATTTTCTACAATATCAATTATTTGTTTACCTTCTGGAACTTCTATGTCTTTTATTTGCATAATTCCTGAAATAACATCTTTTGCCGAAATTCCTGCATATTTATCTTTAGCTTCTTTTGAAATGCTATTTTGTACAATAGTAACATATTTTCCCGGAATGTTAACATATGCGGAATTAATTTTTAAGTTTGATTCTGTTTCTGCTTCTTTAATTAAAGAATGAATTGAACTTGCTATTTCATTTTCATCTATAATTTTTCCTTTTTGAATTCCGTTACATTTATTGCTTGCTGTACAAATGACTTCAATTTGATTAAAGTTATTAACTTCTCCAATTACTAAACTAACTTTTGAAGTTCCAATGTCAATTCCTACTATTACATCTCCAACTGCCAAGGCTCATTCCTCCATTTTTGCTTGCCCTAATATTGTTTGTCATCTGTTTTACTATTTTTGTAATTTTAAATTGCTAATTATTATCGGGTTAAGAATATTACATTTTTTAAAAAAAGTCAATAGCTTTGTAATAATTTTGTAATATTTTTGTAACAAATCTGAAACATTGTCGTTTAAATGTTTTTTAGCCGTTATTATCTTGTTTTTTTGTAAATTTTTCTATATAATATCTTCTAATAATAGCTAAGTTATTAAACATTCTTCCTACAAATACTACAATGGCTGCTAAATATATATCTACATTTAATTTTTGTCCTAAATATGTAAGCATTATAGATAAAATAGCATTTCCAAAAAATCCTGTTACAAATATTTTTAAGTCAAAGTTCTTTTTTAAAGTTGATGCAATTCCACCAAATACAGAATCTAGTGCTGCAATAATTGCAATAGCTAAATATCCTGAATATGTATATGGTACCATAGGAGCATATATTCCAATAACTGCTCCCAAAATACATCCAATTACAATCGCTATAAGAATCATTTTATTCAACCCCTTCTTTCATATACTTTATTTCTAGTTCTCCACTATATTTTAAAATTTTTATATTTTTTCCTGTTTCTAGTTTTGCATCTATTCCTACTGCTTTGGCTTTATCAATATATCCACTATCTTTTAAACTTAAACTACTTGATAAATAAGTTTGATTTCCTATTGCTTTTATAACAAATGTTGAGCTTACTCTTTGTCCATCTACTACAGTTAAGTTTTCTTGTGGTTGTGTAATATATGTAGAATTAATTACACGTACATCATTTATAGATATAGCTTCTGCTCCTGCATATCTCAATTCATTTATTAAGTCTAGTAAATCATAATATTTAATTTGGCGTTCTTCACTACCAGATAGTGTTATTATAACACCTTCTCCATATACATCTGTTTTTCCTAACATTATGTCAGATTTTTTTAAATCTTCATCAATAAGTTCTGATGCCTCTTCATTTTTTTCAATTTTTTCAGTATACTCTAAGATTGATTTTTGATTGGCTTCTAGCTGTTCTACAGTTTCTTCGTATTTTCCTTTCCATTCAGAAATAGCAGCTCTTAATTCTGCTTCTCTCATATTTTCAATAGCAGTAATGTCGGTTTCTTCTATAGTTCTAAATTGTATAAACATAACTGCAAAAAAAACTGTACACACTAAGCATATAATAATTGTCATTATTATTTTATTTTTCATTTCTTTTTTCAAAACCTTCATCACTTCCTATTTTTCACTTTTTATATATTTGTAGTTAATAACTCCATTATATTTTTCTACAATAACATTATCTGATTGTTTTATATCTACTAGCACTCCCTCATATTCCATCCAATAAAGATATCCACCTATCATACTTACAGAACCATAAAGTAGTCCTGGTGAGCCTATTGCTTTAATAGTAAAGGGCGAGCTTACCCTTTGTCCATTTATCTTTATTACATTTCCTTCACAGGTTATTGCTGTTGTTTGTACTATTCTTTGCCCATTAATAGATATAGCTTCTGCTCCCGCATTGTTTAATGCATTTATTACTTCTAATAAGTCATCATAGTGTACTACAAGCTGGCTTAAGTCTATTACTTCCATTCCGTCTTTTGATATTCCAGTGTTGTTGTCCGTTAAAGTTATTTCTATGCCAGGACCTTGTACCTCATAAGTTCCTAAAAGCATATTATTTTGTATAATTTCATTTTGCTTTGCAAGTGAAGTTTTATCATTCTGAGTTGCTTGCTTTCTTATTTGTTCTAAGTCTTTTCCAGACTGTGTTAGTTGTTCATAGGCAACATCGTATTTTTCTTTCCATCTTAATACCTCATCCCTTAATTCGTTTTCCTTAAGAGATTGAGAGATTGTAGAATTTGTATTTTTTATTGTTTTTATTTGAACAAAAATAGAAACTGTTAATATAAAACACATTATTCCTAATGTAATTGCTATTTGTTTTCTGTTCATAGTTAATCTCCTGTTAATATGCATTTAAGTTTTGGGATTTACTTATAAACCTTATATTTTCTTTCTAAATATTGCACCTTTATTATTTAAGTCTGTATTAACAAATATTTCTCCTTCTACGTCTTTGTTTTCATCTAAAATGCTTCTTATATATAGCACTTTTGTACTTAGGTTTGAGCAATCTCCTATATGTACAGTTTTTTTCTCAGACTTTAATTCTAAAACATAGTCATTTTTGTTTGATATATTTATTTTAGTTACTAATTCTGTAATTTGATTATTTTCTGCTGATTTCATAATTTGTAGAACGTCATTTAACTTTTGTAAGTCCTCTGTACAAAGCCTATTTCCTATATGTATTTCTCCCTCTTCAGTTGAATATCCTACAATTATTGGCAAATTTAGGCTTTCCTTAGAAACTTCAAGAAAATACCCTTGATTATTAATATATACATATGCATTTGCTAGAGATATCATATATGTAGGCGTTCTTTCTATAATTTCTATTTCAATAGTATTTGGTAAACTTCTCTTTATTTTTACATTTTCTACATAAGCATTTTGTTTAATGTTTTTTTCTACTTGATTTTTTCTAACTTTGAATATATTTTCTTCTAGTTGTATACCCGATAAACTAATTAATTCTTCGCTTGTTATTTTTGTGTTACCACTTACATTTATTTGTTTTACATTAAAAAATGGAGATAATAAAAAATATATTCCTCCTCCTATTAAAATTAGTATAAGAGTTGTCCATTTTATTAATCTAAAAATAATTTTTCTTTTCTTTTTTGCAATTTCTTCTTGCTTAGTTGTTTTTTTCTTTACGTTTTTTTTACTTTTTTTCTTTTTAGTTGCAGTTTTTTTCTTGTTTTTTATTGTTTCGTCTTCAATACCTAATTTAAATTCAAATTCATCTTGTTTTTTAGCTTTTTTCTTTTTAGTTGTAGCTTTAGTGTTACTAACTTTTTTAGTGTTTTTGCTTTGAGATTTATTTGCTTTTTTCTTTTTAGCTTTTGGAACTTCAGGTTGTGGCAAGGTTTTTATACCAATGATAATTTCATTATCTATGTCAAATAAAGAACTATCTTTAGTTTGTTTTGTGTTTGTTTTTTCTTTTACTTTTTTTGGCATTTTCCTCCCACCTTTTTCTCCCATAATTTGCATTTATTATTTTATCATATTTATACAGAAGAAATCTAGTGTAATTTTTTAATTTTTATATATTTTTTTTACATATATTATAAAGCCTATAAATATGTTAGTTTATTCGCATAACATTCCTACGTAAGAAATAGTAAGCCAATTTTACGCAGTTCTATTACAGTGTAAAATTGGCTAACTATTTCTAACTCGTCATTCTTCGAACCACTTGTATGCTCTAAACTAACATATTTATAGGCTTTACAATATTTTTATTAAGCTTAGCATTAGTAATATAATACTTTTTTAGAGCGT
>JBJFEZ010000036.1:0-1807 GCA_051891195.1 Clostridia bacterium | reverse complement strand
TATCTCCAAATAGAGCAGTTATGGTTATTCCTGCTAAAATTAGTAGCACCACTATAGTTACCACAAGCGCTATTAGGGTTATACCCTTGTTTTTTTGTTTTTCTTTTGTCATTCTCTTTTTTCCTCCTTTGTTTTTTCTTAAACTTATATTACTATACTTAAACTAAAAAGTAAATACCTTTTTGTATTTTGTAATATAGTTGTATGTGTCAAGTAAATGTAGGCAATTTTTTTATCTTTTTTTCTAATCCAATAATGCCAATTATTTCAAACACTTATATATTTTTGAGTTCACTTAATAAACCCAATTAAAAATCTTTTTTAATTCGCTTATTTCTTTATATTTTAATATTTCTTTTACAAAATTATTCTCTATATGTGCTGTATGTACGCCTAATCCTTCTGTTTTATGTTTAGTTGCTATGAAACTACTTGTTGTTGTTTTGTTCCTTCTTACATTTTCTTCTATTTCTTTTATCCAATCTTCTACACTTGTATCTATTGGTATTTCGTTTTCTAATTCTTCAAGCTTGAACTTTTCACTTATTACACATACTTTTGCTAAACTATTTGCTCCATGTTTTCCAAATGCTTTTCTTCCACTACTAAATCTGTTTTTTAATTTACTAAATATCTGACTTTCTTGCGTTCCCATACTGCGATATTCTATTCCTTCTGGCGCTTCTGGTATCTCTACTATATCTTGATATCTTGCTAAATCTTTACTTAGATAACTTTGTAGCTTATTTAACTTCTTTACAGCAGTATATTCTCCTCCTAATTCATACTTTAATTCATCTATTGCAGATTGTATCTTATCATATTGCTTTCTTTCTATTAATTCTTCTATTATATTTCTATATTCTTTTGGTACATCTCTTACTATCTCTTGCATAATGTGAAATTGGTCTTTTTGATATATTCCTTTTTTACTTGTTATTCCTTTTGTCCATCTTGCTCCATCTCCATTTACTACTCTTAATTTTATCTTTTCTTCATTATATTTTTGATATACTCTTGCATCTCTTAATTTCTTTATCTCTTTTGGCTTCATTATCCCTGCCATATACTCTTTATTTACTAATGAATGTCTTGGATCTCCTTTTTTCCATCCTTCATACATTACATGCAATTTTAATTCTGTTTTTACTTTCATTCTTGGATTAAATTCTTTTCCTTTTTTCTCACACTCTTTTTTGTTTCTCTCTAATTGTTCTTTTCTATCCTTTCCTTGTAAATTTATCCATATTCCATCTGCTTCTTCAAACAATGATGTTATTTCTTTTAATCCCTTTACTAATTGTCCTTTTTCTAAAAGCTTTCTTTCTTCTTTTTCTTTATTTGTTATTTTATCTCCAATTTTCACAATTACTGTTCTTATTGCTTCAAAACTTAATGCTACATTTGATACTGTTTCTAATACATCTTCTGATTTCCTATATGATTCTGTTTCTGGTACTATTTCTACAATCTTTTCTACTAGATTTTCTGATACTTTTCCTACTGTACTAATTCTCATTTTTTCGTCTAGAAGATATACATATTTCTTAATACCTTTTTCTTCTAACTCATACATTGCTCTTGTATATTCTATTTCTCCCATAATTGTTTTGATTGTATTTTTTCTTTGTCCTTTATGTCTATATTTCTTTTTATCTCTTGCCTTCATTAATTTTCTATCATAACTTTCAAGAATTAATTTAATTATCATACAGCCAAATATACATACGAATTTAAATATTTTTTTCTCTAATATAGGTTTACAATAGATATGTCACACTAAAATATAAAAAAGGAAATACCAATA
>JBJFEZ010000035.1:0-1837 GCA_051891195.1 Clostridia bacterium | reverse complement strand
GTTAAATCATCATATAAATAAATTTCACTTGGCAAATACCCTATCTTTTCTTTTATTTCTACATCATTTTTGCCAAACTCTTTATTTTCTATTAACACTTTGCCACTTGTTTTGTTTATTAAGTTCATAATAGAACGAATAGTTGTAGATTTTCCAGCTCCATTTGGTCCAATAAATCCAAAGATTTCTCCTTTTTCTAGTTTCAACGATAAATTTTCCACACCTTTTATTTTGCCATAATACTTTGTTAGATTTTGAATTTCAAGAATGTTATTTTCCATAATTAATTTCTTTCCTTTCTATTTTCTACTTTCCAGATTAGATGTTTATCTAAATATAGAGTATTACTTTTACTCTTCTTCTGTCAATAGATATTTAGATCTTTTTCTAAATATTTCATTATTGTAATTTTGTGATATAAAAAAATAAAAGGAAATACTTACATTTAATAGTATTTCCCTTGTTTTTGTTCTTACTACTTATTTATTTTACTCTTTTATTCTATCACTTTCACAAGCAGTCTGCCCTATTGCTTCACAATCTTTTACATTTTGAAAAGACAGATACCAACTCATTCCATTTTGTTTTTTCGTAATCTCTTGGTTTCTCTGAAATACTCCTTCAAATGTTTGAGGTGGTGGTAAAATTGCCGGCTGGCAAGGCACCCAGTTTGCTGGTGTAGAAAGTTTATTACTATCAGCTACTTGTAATGCAGTTAATGCTCTTAAAATTTCTGGAATGCATCTTCCTACATTCATAGGATAAACTAAAATAAGTCTTACTATTCCCTTGTCGTCTATAATAAATACGTTTCTAACTGTTTCTGTTGTACTTACATCATTAGAAATCATACCATACTTTCTAGCAATGGTTCCATTTCTGTCTGCAATAATAGGAAAAGGAACTCTAATTCCAGTTTTACAATAAATATCATATATCCAGGCTAAATGTGAGGCATTACTATCTACACTTAAGCCAAGTAAGCAAGTATTTAATTTTTCAAAATACGGGGTTGCCTTTGCAAAAGCAATAATCTCAGTTGTACATACGGGGGTAAAATCACCTGGATGAGAGAATAACACTACCCATTTTCCACGATATTGGTTAAGAGAAATCTTTCCCATTGTTGTATTAGCTTCAAAGTCGGGTGCATATGTACCTAACTTTACATTTCCATTCATCATAATTTCATAGTCCATAAAAAATAAACTCCTTCCATTTTTATATATTTTATGAAAGAAGTTTATTTTTTGTTACTTGCTAAAAATTTTAAAATCCCATATTAATTGTAATTTTTCAATCACTTTTGTATTTCACTAATAATGTTTTCTAAACTAGAAAAATCAACAAAATTCACCTTTTGATTATAGGTATCTATCATTGCTTTAACTTCTGCTGTTTTCTTTTCTTCTGGTAGTCCTTTTGCTTTTTTATAAAGTAGGCTCATCATTGTTTTATGAGCAAAATTTAACTTTGAATAATCTATTCCACCTCTTAAATGATAAATATATGCTCTTTCGTATATCTCATTTGTAAGTTGCCTTTTTATACCATTTTTTATATTATTTTTGTTTTCTATATCCATAGGGTCTGCTAATCCAACTGTTGCAATTATTATTCTCTTACTTTCACAGTTAGATATTTTTTTTAAAGTTTTAGCCAATCCTAAAACTCCCCCAGCATACAAAGCTCCTATATATATAATTGTTTCGTATTCATCAACACTTTTTATATTTTCATAACTTTCTGCTTTAATATTAGTCTTTTTTGATAATTCCTCTGCATATTGTTTTGCAGTTCCATATTGAGAGCCATATATTATTATTTTCATAGTTTT
>JBJFEZ010000034.1:0-9706 GCA_051891195.1 Clostridia bacterium | reverse complement strand
CAATCCTTCAGCGGTTTCTACCTTGTCGGTCCCCACGAAACCACGCTCTAAAAAAAGTATTATATTACTAATGCTAAGATTAAAATCTTCTAAATATTATGCAAGCTACTTTGTTAATTAGCAATCAAAATATAAAATAAAAAAATGTCTAAAAACTATACAAAAAATAAAAAAAGAATGATATAATTTGAAAGAAATAAAACAATAGATAAAATTGGAGGAAAATAGATGGGAAACATTGTACTATTAGATGACAATACTATAAATAAAATAGCTGCAGGAGAAGTAATAGAAAGACCAGCTTCTGTAGTAAAAGAATTAGTAGAAAACTCAATAGATGCTGGGGCAACAGCAATTACTGTAGAAATAAAAAATGGTGGAATTTCATATATTAGAATTACTGATAATGGTAAGGGTATAGCACCAGATGATATGGAAATTGCATTTGAAAGACACGCAACTTCAAAAATTAGAAAAGCAGAAGACCTAGAAAATGTTACTTCTATGGGGTTCAGAGGGGAAGCTTTAGCAAGTATTGCAGCAATTAGTAAGGTAGAAATGACCTCTAAATATATAGAAAACGAAATAGGCTACAAAATAGAAGTACAAGGAGGAAATATTCTTAATAAAGAAGAAACAGGATGTCCTAAAGGAACAACAATAGTTGTTAACGAGTTGTTTTATAACACACCTGTTAGATATAAATTCTTAAAAAAAGATTTTACTGAAGCAGGATATATAGAAGATGTTGTAACTAGAATAGCTTTAATTCATCCTGAAATTGCAATTAAATTAATAAATAGTGGAAAAACAATAATTCAAACACCAGGAAATAATGATTCTAAATCTGTTATTTACAGTATTTATGGTAAAGATATAGCAGAAAACATATTAGATGTTAATTACGAATATGAAGACATAAAAGTTACAGGAGTTATAGGAAAACCAGCAATAGCTCGTTCTAATCGTTCAAACCAATTATTTTTTGTAAATAAAAGATATATTAAAGACAAAACCTTAACAAGTGCAGCAGAACAAGGATATAAAGGCTTAATTACAATAGGAAAATATGGATTTTTGGTATTAAATCTTGAAATGAGTCAGCAAAAAGTAGATGTAAATGTACACCCTGCTAAGCTAGAGGTAAGATTTGAAGAAGAAAATAAGGTATTTAAAGCTGTTTACCATGCTATTAAAGACTCTTTATTAAAAGGAGACTTAGTAACAAATACAGAAAAAACATATGAAGAAGAACCAGAAAGAACAAATACAATAGCTGTTGAAGAAGTAAAATATGATAATAAAATGGAAAATAAAACTTTTGGTGGACTATTTAGTAAATTTAAAAAAGAAGAAACTAAAGAAGAAAAAATGAATAATGATACTGGAAACTTAATAGCACAAATCTACTCAAACAAGTTTGGAGACGAAACTAATAAGACTACAGAAAATATAGTAAAAGAAGAAAGTCAAGATTCTCCATATGACTTGCCAACAAGTAATACATCAAATATGCAAACTAAAGTTATTAATACTGAAGAAGTAAATAAAAAATTAATAGAAGATATGAATAAATTAGAGAAACTTCAAATAGAAGAAAAACCTGAAACTTTTGAAGAAATGTACATCCGTACATTTGGCACAATGCCTTCAGAAGTAAGAAAAGCTGAACTAGAGGAAAAACAAAAAGAAGAAAAAATAACATTAAAACCAGAAGAAATGAAGCCAGCAGAAAATATTTCAATACTTCCACAAATAGAAAATAAAAGTATACCTAACTACAAATTTATTGGAATAGCATTTTCTACCTATATTATTTTAGAATTAGATAAAGAATTATATATATTAGACCAACATGCAGCACACGAAAGAATTTTATATGAAAAAGTAAAGAAAAATTATTATAGTAATACAGAAAAAGATTCTCAATTAATGCTATTGCCAGATATAATTAATTTATCACATAAAGAGATGGATATTGCAAAAGAAAATATGGAATTATTTGAAAAGGCAGGATTTACACTAGAAGAATTTGGTGAAAATACAATTAAATTAACAGGAGTTCCTAACATTTGCCTAGACTTAGATACAAAAGAGTTATTCCTAGAAACTTTAGATGAAATAAACACAGTAGCAAGAACCGCTAAACAAGAAAAAGAAGAAAAGTTTATAGCAACAGTTGCTTGCAAAGCAGCAGTAAAAGCTAATATGGCACTTACAGAGGCAGAGGTTGATAACTTAATGCAACAACTATTGGTATTACCAAATCCATTTACTTGCCCACATGGAAGGCCAACAGCAATAAAAATGACAAAAACAGATATTGAAAAGAAATTTTCTAGAAGATAATTGTAGTTTATATGAACTAAGAAAGAGGAAACAATGATTATATTTATATATTTATGTATTTTAGCGTTAAACGTAGTGGCAGTTTTAATTAATTATCGTTTTTTAGGAACAGATATAGATAAAAAAGAAAAACTAATATTTATTGTAGTAGGTATAGCTATAATGTATGTAACTGTATCTATTGTTTATGGACTTAGTGTAAAAAACATTGAAGAAACAAGACTAGTAGAATTAGCCAAAAACTATATGATATTTACATTTGTACCTGTTAATACAATACTAGTATTACCATTTTTTGCAAGTTCATATAAATATTTAAAATTAGGAAGGCTAAAAAAAGAAAATTTTAGAAATAGAACAATATTGTTAGTAGCTATATTACTAATAATATTAATAATTGAATTTTTCTATTTCCAAGATATACAAACAGGAATTTTAAACATAGTACAATCAAAACAATAAAGGAGACATTATGGAAAAACCAAAAGTAATTGTTATATGTGGACCAACTGCATCTGGCAAAACTGGTCTATCTATTGAATTGGCTAAGAAAATAAGCGGAGAAATTATTTCTTGTGATTCAATGCAAATATATAAAGACATGAATATAGGAACAGCAAAGCCAACTAAAGAGGAAATGCAAGGAATAAAACATTATTTATTAGACTTTGTTTTACCAAGCAAAAGATATAGTGTAGCTGAATATAAAACTGATGCTACAAAGGCTATAGAAACTATTTTAAGCCATAACAATATTCCAATTATAGTGGGAGGAACAGGATTATATGTAGATGCTTTAACCAAAAACATTACATATCCAGAAATAGAAATAGACTTAGAATACCGTAAACAACTAGAAGAAATTATTCAAAAGGAAGGCTTACAAAGTTTATATGAAAAAGCAAAACAAATTGATGCAAATGCAATGAAAACTATTAGCTCAAATGATAAAAAACGCATTATGAGAGTACTAGAAATATATCATCAAACAGGAAAAACAAAAACTGAGCTAGAAATAGAGTCTAGAAAAAATCCACCACCATATAATTATAAAATTTTTGCAATTAATATGGATAGAGAAAAATTATATGAGCGCATAAATAAAAGAGTAGATATTATGCTGGAACAAGGCCTTATTGAAGAGGTAAAGAAATTACTAGTAAAGTATAAAGAATTTCCTACAGCAATGCAGGGATTAGGATATAAAGAAGTAGTAAGCTATTTAAATAATGAATTATCAAAAGAAGAAATGATAGAAAAATTAAAAATGGAAACTAGAAGATATGCTAAAAGACAGTTAACTTGGTTTAGAAAAAATAAAGACATAAAATGGATAGATGGTTTGCAACCAATTCAAGATAATATAAAATTCATATTGGAGGAATATGGTGAAAAATAAGAAAAAGGGCCAAAAGATAAAAACAAAAAACATATTAAAACAACTTAAAGATAATAAAAAGTTATTAATAATATTAATTGTTATACTTGCTATAATTGTTTGGGGAATCTATAAATTAGTAGTATTTATACAAAATCCAACAGATACTTTTAGTGTTGAAAAAGGAAAAATTTATCAAGAAGAAAGAGCCACAGGATATATTATTCGTGAAGAAACAATAGTAAAAGGTTCTAATTATAAAAATGGTATGGAACAAATAAAAACAGAAGGTGAAAGAGTAGCAAAAGGAGAACCTATTTTTCGTTATTATACATCAGGGGAAGAAAACTTAGTTAATAAAATAAAAGAACTAGACAGCAAAATAGAAGAAGCACTTGCAAAAGAAAACACATTACTTTTAGGTGATATAAGAACATTAGAAAAGCAAATTGAAACAGATATTAATTCATTGTATTATGAAAATAATATGCAAAATATATCTAAAATAAAAAAAGAAATTTCAAACAACATAGTAAAAAAAGCTAAAATAGCAGGAGAATTAAGCCCAGCAGGTTCGTACTTAAAAAAGCTTGTTGATGAAAGAAGCAAATATGAAAATCAGTTGAATGAAGGAGCAGAATATTTAAGTTCGCCAATTAGTGGAGTTATTTCATACAAAGTGGACGGATATGAAGATGTATTAAATACACAAGATTTTAGTAAACTAAATTCTAAATTTTTAGAAGGGCTAAACTTAAAAGTAGGACAAGTTGTAGCAGATAGCAAAGAAAGTGCAAAAATAATTAACAATTTTGAATGCTACATTGCCTCAGTACTAGATTCTAAGCAAGCAAAAGATGCAAAAGTAGGGCAAACAGTAAAACTAAGACTTCCAAATGAAGTAGAAATTTCTAGCGAAATAGTTTATATATCTAACGAAGATTCAAAAGTAGTAATAGTTTTTGAAATTGACAAACAAGTACAAGAAATGATTAGCTACAGAAAAATATCTTTTGATATTATATGGTGGAGTTACAGCGGAAAAAAAGTACCAAATGAAGCTATTGCATATGAACAAAAAGGAGAAAATCAAGTTGCATATGTAATAAGAACAAGAGTAGGATATCAAGACAAAATTTGGATAAAAGTTTTAAGAAGTAATGAAAAATACACAATAGTAGATAACTATGAAAGCGAAGAACTTAAAGAATTAGGGTACACTGATGAAGAAATAAGACAAAGAAGAACTTTGACATTATACGACGAAATATTAAAAAAACCAACATAAAAATATTACAAAAATATTACAGAAGTATTAAATTATTATTACAAACAAAAAAACTATTGACAAGAAGACTAAAAAGTTAGATACTATTTACAGTAAAAAACGGAAGACAAATAATTATTAGGAGGTCGTTAAGATGGCAGGAGCTATAATGGAAAAAGTATGGGGATTATTTGGAATGGACCCAGCAGAAGATAGAGAAGATGAAGAAGTAGAAAACTATGATATAGAAGAAGAAAATGAAAACGAAGAAGAGGAAAAGAAACTATGGGGCAGAAAAAATAAAGTTGTTAGTATGCCACAAGTTCAACAAGTAAGAATGGTAATTTCTCAACCAACTACATTTGAACAAGCAGCTAGTATATGTGACTTATTAAAAGAAAAAAAATCTATAATTGTAAACTTAGAATACGTTAATAAAGACGTTGCAAGAAGAATTATAGATGTTATATCTGGAGCTGTTCACGCATTAGATGGACATATGCAAAAAATCTCTAATTCTATTGTGTTAATTGCACCATTTAATTATGATATTGAAAATGAAATGGCAAGAGATGAAATTAAAAGCAAACTATCTGTTTCCTGGTTAAGAAATGGAAATTAAAATAGTAGGTAAATAGGAGGAAACTTATATGCTTACACCATTAGACATTGAAAATAAAAAATTTTCTAAACAAATGATGAACGGATATAGTGTAGATGAAGTAGATGAATTTTTAGACGAACTAACTTTAGACTATGAAAAGTTATATAAAGAAGCAAATGATGCAAAAAACAAATTAGAAGATATGAAAGAAGACATAGAAAAATATAAAAACATAGAAGGAACTTTACAAAACACATTAATAATGGCTCAATCCGCTGCAGAAGATGTAAAAAACTTAGCAAAACAACAAGCTGAACAAATTATAAATGAAGCACAAACATCAGCAAAACAATCAGTAATAGAACTTGAAAAAGAAATAACATTAAAACAAAGAGAATTAGAAGAATTACAAAAGCAATTTGATGTATACAAAGCAAAAATGGAATCACTTCTTATTTCACAATTAGAATTATTAAAAGATGTAAATAAAGACTAAATATAATCTGTCAATTTCTTAAGTAGATTGACAGATATTTTTTGTTATAGATAATTACTACTTTTATTTAATTTAAAAACTTGCAAATTACAACAATATTACATTATAGTTACTAGATAATAGGTTCATTTTGATTAATTAGTTTAAGCTAAGTATATTTCTATTAATAGAACCATTATCTAGTAGAATGTAATATAACAAAAAATAAAAAAAGTATTTACTTTTTAGTTTAGTTATAGTAATATAAGCTTAAGAAAAATACAAAGGAGGAATTTAAAAAGATGAAAAATCTTAAAACCTTTGTGGCTCTAGAGAGAGAGAGAGAGAGAGAGCCACAGTTCTAAAAAATAAAGAAAGACTCAAATCTCATCACTCACAATTCAACACCCAAAAGGGTATAACCCTAATAGCACTTGTAGTAACTATAGTGGTGCTACTAATTTTAGCAGGAATAAGTATAACAGCCCTATTTGGAGATAATGGTTTAATAACAAGAGCAAAAATAGCAGATCAAAAAACACAAGAAGGGGCAGAAAAAGACATAGAAGCAATAAATAAAATAGCAGAACAACTTACACGGAAATAAAGGTAAGATGATGTATAAGGTAAATGATACAGATATTATATTGTATTTGAAATATTCAATACAAGATTTTATAAATACTAAATTAACAGACGAAATAATAGTAGAAAAACTTTGTGGCTTATATAATATGAATAACAAAGAAGATTTGGAAATTAAATTAGCTCAACAAGGTATTACTATAGAACAATTTAAAGATGCAAATGAGTTGATAGTATTATGTATAGAAGATTATTGTAATTATAATCCACAATTAAATAAGAAAACAATAACAGAAATGAAGCAAGAAATTGCGGAGGCTGAAAATAAAAATAGTTTTGAAGAAGTAATTGGAATGACAGAAGAAGAATTTATAGAAAAAAATTCTGAAATGATTAAGACTATGGGCTCTTTTGAAAATTGTATTAGATTTGTGTATTTGGATATTGTGATGTCAAGTATGCCAACTACCATAATAACATTGCCAGATGAATTAACAGGAGAAAACATAGAGATAAACTACTTTAATAAATATGAATATAGTGTTACAAAAAGTGGAGAATATTCATTTACAATAAAATATAGTGGTGGAGATACTAAGGTATTAAAAATACCAGTAGAATTGAAAGAAAAATCTACTTTTATTTTAAGAGATGGAATAACAAATGAATTGGTGGGAGAATTTGAATTTAAGTATGGACAAACTTGGAAAGAGATGGTAGGACAGTATCTTGGAGACAGATTAATAACTGAAACTGACTACGGAAGTTTTTATATAGGAGGGCAATTTTTGAAGTCTGGAGGAAAAGAAGCTAACAAAATTAATGAAAAAATAAAAAGTACAACATATTTCTTGTTTAACGCTAGCTAAGATGTTATAGCAATTTTTGACACACTTACAAATATAAAGTGTGTCATTTTTGCCAAAAATTAAATACACAGATATGTACTAAATTGCTCGTGCCTCGCAATGGTCACAGTGAGATAAATAGATATAAAATTTGAAAAATAAGAAGCAAATACCAATGTTAAAGCATACAAGAGAGAAAAGTAAAGTACTAACTAAAGAAGAGTTAAGTGCTTTTTTTAATGCCAGTGAGGATATAAAGTATAAAACAATTCAAAAAATTTAAATTTTGAATTGCACAGTTTTTTCTTGTGCATAGCAAGAAATAAAAAAAATCTCTTTACATTTAACATAATTTAATATATAATACAAAAAAGTAATATTACAAAAATAAAACATTATTACAAAAACATTAAAATAATATTACAATTATGTTAAAAATATTGACATATTAGCAGAAAACTATAAAATATATATATCATATAGAGGTACTATGAGAGTAATTAGCGGAACAGCAAGAGGAACTAAATTAAATTCAATAGATAATATTTCTACAAGGCCAACATTAGACAGAGTTAAGGAATCACTTTTTAATATATTACAACCTAGAATACTAAATACTGTTGTTTTGGATTTATTTGCTGGAAGTGGAGCAATAGCTATTGAATTTTTAAGTAGAGGAGCTAAAAAAGCATACCTTGGCGAAAAAAACAATCTTGCAACTAAAATGATATACGAAAATTTAAAAAAGACAAGAATGGATACCAAAGCAGTTATAATAAATAAAGACTACAAAAGGGTATTAGAAATTTTAAAACAGGAAAAAATACAATTTGATTTTGTATATATAGATCCACCATATGAAGCTAATATAGCAGTAGATTCTGTAAAAAGAATACTAGAATTAAATTTACTAAAAGAAAAAGGTAACCTAATCATAGAAACCGATGATGAGAAACGAGAATTGCTCGAATTAGAAAAGTTAAATATAAATATAAAAGATATGAGAAAATATGGAAGAGTGAGTCTTATATTCTTAGAAAAAAGAAGTTAAAATATATTAACTCTTAAGGTTGAAAGGGGTAAAACAATGGAAATATTTACTTTATTAGAAACTTTAGAAGATATGTTAGAAAAAAGTAGAAGTGTACCTTTTTCTGGTAAATGCATAGCAGATAAAGAAGAAATTTTAGATATTATAAAAGAAATAAGGTTAAAATTACCAGAAGAACTAAAACAAGCTAAATGGGTAAAAGAAGAAAGACAAAGAATTTTAGTAGAAGCTCAAAATGAAGCTGATGAAATAATTAAAGAAGCAGAAAATAGAATAATTTCTATGATTGATGAACACGAAATTACAAGAAAAGCATATGAGAAAAAAGTAGAAATTATAGAAACAGCTAATGAAATGTCTCGTGAAATTTCAAAAGGAACAAAAGACTATGCAGATAGTGTTTTAGCGGGAATAGAAGTTGCTTTGCAAGATGCAATGAAGGTAATTCAAAATAATAGAAAAGAACTTAAATAATGGTTTCGGAAGTCAGATATCGGGGTCAGAGATTGAAAAATCAATATTAAATTGATTTCCGATTTCTGGCTTTTTACATAGAGTTATGCAGAACTAAAGGAAGGAAGAAAAAAGTGGCAAAAAGAGGAAGAAAAAAGAAAAACAAAGTAGATATAAATGTAGCAGTAGTAGTATTAATATTGCTTAGTGTTTTATTAATGATATTAATTTATGCTAAATCAGGAAGCGTTGGAAAGGTTTTAAGCCCAATGCTTGGTGGAATAATGGGATTCATTAAATACATTATTCCTATTGGAATGTTATTAATAGCAATATATATGACACATAATGATAAAGAATATATGACACACAAACTAATACAATATGGCATATTTTTATTGTGCATTGCAGCATTATCAAGTATTTTTCAAGTTGGAAAAGGAAATATTAACTTAAACCAGAACTTTGAAAAGGTTATTGAAGAGGCATATTATTTAGGAGAAAAGGAAATAGGCGGTGGAGTTATAGGTAGTGTTATTGCCATTCCTTTAATAAATGCATTAGGACAAGTTGGAGCTATAATATTAACCATTGGTATTTCTATTATTCTATTAGTATTTATGTTTGGAATTAGACCAGCTGAAATAATTGGCAATTTATTAGAAAATATGGAAGAAAGAAAACAAGAAAAAAGAG
>JBJFEZ010000033.1:0-43237 GCA_051891195.1 Clostridia bacterium | reverse complement strand
AAAGTTGCTAGTTTTTGTAGCATTAGTAATATAATACTTTTTTATTGCTCCAACCCCCAACTGCGTAAGAATCTGTATGTGAAATTTCAACAATGAAATTTCTACAACAGCTTCTAACTTGTCGGTCCCCACGAAACCACGCTCTAAAAAAGTATTATATTATTAATGCTAAGATTAGTGCCTTTTAGTATTATGTAAAATAAAAAGTTAAATGATTTACAAAAAAACGTAATAAAGTAATATTTTTTGTTGAGAAAAAAAAACATTTATGATATACTCTACTTGCATATTAAATGACAAATAAAAGGGGATTAATAGAAAATGGTTATTAGTGAAATAATAAGAGATCATAAAAATTATATACAGCAAATATTTAAACTAGCAAAGTCAGACTTATTAAAAACATACCGTGGAGCTGCACTTGGCTGGGCTTGGGCAATAATAAAGCCTTCTGTTACTATATTTGTTTATTGGTTTGCTTTTACAGTAGGTTTAAGAGCAGGAAAAGATGTTGCTGGATATCCATACTTTTTATGGTTAATAGCAGGACTAATGCCTTGGTTTTATATGAGTGAAATGCTTACTTCTGGAATAGAAACTATTAGGAAGTACAATTATTTAGTAACCAAAATGAAATTTCCAATATCAACAATACCAACATTTGTAAGTATTTCTAAATTTAGTGTGCATCTTATATTAATGGCAATAACAATTTTAATATTTATTTTTATGGGATATGCACCAGATATTTATATAATACAATTACCAGTGTATATGCTATTTTCATTTATATTTTTTACTATTTGGAGTTTATTTGCATCTTTACTTTCTGCCATAAGCAAAGACTTTTCAAATTTAGTTAAATCTTTTACAACAGCTATATTCTGGTTATCAGGAATTTTATGGAATCCTACAACAATACAAAATGACGTACTAAGAAAAGTGCTAATGATAAATCCTGTAACATATTTAACAAATGGATATAGAAACTGCTTTATAAACAAGGTATGGTTTTGGGAAGAACCTAAAACATTATTAGCATTTGTTATAATTACTTTTATGTTATTGTTATTAGCTGCTTTCACATATAAAAAGCTTAAAAAAGAAATTCCAGATGTACTATAAAGGAGAAAAAAAGTGGAAAACAAAAATGTTATGATTAAATTTCAAAATGTAACTAAAATTTATAAACTATATAAAAATGACAAAAAAAGATTGTTAGCTACATTTTGTAAAAAAATTAAATATAAAGAAAAAAAGGCTGTTAACAATGTATCGTTTGAAATACAAAAGGGAGAGGCTGTTGCTTTATTTGGTAGAAATGGAGCAGGAAAGTCAACAATTTTAAAAATGATTACAGGAGTATGTTATGCAACATCTGGTACTATAGAGGTAAATGGTAGAGTAAGTGCTTTACTAGAACTAACTTCTGGATTTGACCCTGAATTTACAGGAAGAGAAAATATTTATTTAAAAGGACAATTATTAGGATTAAAAGATAAAGAAATAAAAGAGTTAGAAGAAAAAATAGTTGAATTTTCTGAAGTTGGAGAATATATAGATCAACCAGTAAGAACATATTCAAGTGGTATGAAGGCAAGACTTGGATTTTCAATAAATGTTAATATTAAACCTGAAATTTTAATAGTAGATGAAGCTTTAAGTGTGGGGGATGAAGCTTTTAAAAACAAATGTAATAAAAAAGTAAATCAAGTTATAAATGACGAAAAAGCTACTTTATTATTTGTAACCCATTCAACAAGAGTTGCAAAAGAATTTTGTTCTCGTGGAATGGTAATGGAAAACGGAGTAATTACTTTTGATGGAGACATAGACGAAGCAATAAAAAAATATGACGAATCTATAAAATAAATTTAATATATAAATGGAGGATTATAGTATGAACATTGCTATTATATTTGCTGGTGGTAGTGGAAAGAGAATGAAAACAAATGGAGTACCAAAACAATTCTTAAAAATAGATGGAAAATCTATTATTATTAAAACATTAGAAAATTTTGAAGTTAACAAAAATATAGACAAAATTTACATTGCTTGTAAAGAAGATTGGATAGACTATTTAAAAGAAGAAATTGAAACATTCAATATAAAAAAGGTGAAAAAGATTGTAAAAGGAGGAGAAACAGGACAAGACTCTATTTATAATGCTTTGAATGCTGCATATGAAGAAAATCCTAAAAATTCTATTGTATTAATTCACGATGGAGTACGACCATTTATTAGTCAAGAATTAATTAACCAAAATATTGAAGATGTAAAAAAATATGGAACTTCTATTACATCTACTCCTTGCTTTGAAACTGCTATTATTAGTAAAGACGGAGAAGTAGTAGAAGAAGTACCAAACAGAAGTGAAATGTATACTGCACAAGCACCACAATGTTTTAGGCTAGGAGAAATTATAGAAGTTCATAAAAAGGCAAGAGAAAGTGAAAATAAATATGATGGAATAGTAGATTCTTGTAATCTTATGAGAAAATATGGTTACGAAGTCCATATAACAATGGGACCAAGAAACAATATAAAAGTAACAACTCCTACAGATTATTATTTAATACAAGCTTTATACAAATATAGAAGAGATGAGTATAAAGCTGAGCATGAGTTGAATAAAATTATAGAAGAAGATATTAATTATATATTAGATAGTAATATTAACTTTAAAAAATTAGAAAATTCTACTATTCTAATTACAGGTGCTAGTGGAATGATAGGAACATATATATTATATACATTATCTTTATTAAATGATTTAAGATCAGCAAATATAAAAATTGTAGCTTTAGTAAGGGACAGAAACAAAATACCAGACTATTTAAAAAATAGAGAAGATATAATAACAATAGAACAAGATGTATGTGATAAAATAAATTATGACGAAAAAATAGACTATATTATTCACGCAGCAAGCCCTGCAAGCCCTAAAATTATGAAAGAAGCACCTGTAGATACAATTATGGCTAATACTATAGGAACATACAATACTTTAAAACTAGCCAAGAGAAACAATGTAAATTCTTATGTATTTATTTCTTCAAGAGAAGTATATGGAGAACCATATGAATGGCAAGAAGAATTTACTGAAAATACTTATGGATTCATTGACCCACTACTTCCAAGATCTTGTTATCCAGAAGGAAAAAGAGCTGCTGAAAATATGTGTGTTTCTTTTAAAGAGCAGTATGGGGTTAATGCCAAAATTGCAAGACCAGCTCATACATATGGACCAGGTATGTCTATTTATGATGGAAGAGTACAAGCAGATTTCTTAAAAAATGTAGTAAACAATGAAAATATTATAATGAAAAGTACAGGAGAATCATTAAGAACATATACTCATGTAAGAGATGTGGTTTCTGGAATATTCTATATACTATTAAATGGAACAGATATTGTTTACAATATTGCTGACGAAAATGCTAAAATTACAATAAAAGAATTAGCAGAATTACTAGTTGGACTATATCCAGAAAGAAAATTAAAAGTAAAAATGCAAATAGAGGAAAATCAAAAAGGATGTGCACCATTTAAGTTAGGAACTATAAACAGTAGCAAGCTTAGAACTTTAGGATGGAAGCCAACAACAACATTAGAAGAAGGTTTTAAAAGAACTATAGAATATATTGAAAGTACAGAAAAAAATACAAAGAAAAGTACAAAGAAAGATACAATATAAAAGGAGAACCTAATGGAAGAAGAAACAAAACAAAATGCTATTATAGACATTTATTGGAATAGAATATTTTTAAATATTACATTTAAAATATACGAAGAAAATATAGAAAAAATATATCTAGTATCAAGTAAAGAAGTTTATGCAATAAAATTAGAAAAAACAAATAATTCAAATGAATATCTAGCCAAAATAAACATTACAAACATAGACGGAAAAATGTTAGAAAACGATAATTATGAATTTAAAATAAAAAAACAAGGAGAATATGAAGAAATTACTATTGCAAAATCATTAGCATATAAATTAGAAGATTTGGATAAAATTTTTAGATATTACCGTAATATATATGCTTATACTATTAGCTTTGGTGTTAAAAAGATAGATGAACAAAATTTAACTTGCGTTATTAAATCTATGTATATGAAATTAAATAAAGACCCTAGGAAAAGATGTGTTTCAAATAAAAGCCTTAAAAATGCAATATTAGATAGAATGCAATGTGTTATGGAATTTTCGTTAAAAGGACTATATAAACTATTTGACTTTTTACATCCAATAAAGAAAAATAAAATATTATTAATGTCCGAAACAAGAAAACCTATAGGTGGCAACTTAAAAGCATTAGATGAAAGATTAAAAGAAAGAAAAATAAATGAAAATTATAAAATAAGTTATTCTTTTTCTACTACATTACAAGAAAATAAAATAAAAACAGTATTTAAGTGGATGGCACTAACTTGGAAAATGTCTAAACAAGAATTTATATTTATAGATGACTATACTCCAATACTTAAGTTTATTAATTTAAGTAAAAAAACAAAGTTAATACAAGTATGGCACGCAGGAGTAGGCTTTAAAGCAGTAGGATATGCAAGATTTGGATTTGGGGGACCAGAACCATATAGAAGCTGCCATAGAAAATATGACTATGCTATAGTAGGAGAAGAAAGTTTAATACCAGTATATGAAGAAGTTTTTGGAATAAAAAAAGAAAAAATATTACCATATGGTTTGTCTAGAATGGATAATTTCTTTGACAAGGAATCTATACAAAAAATAAAAGAAGATTTATATAAAGATTTTCCTTACTTAAAAGAAAAGAAAGTTATACTTTTTGCTCCAACATTTAGAGCAAAAACACAAGCTAACGCATATTATCCAAATGAGATGATAGATTTAGAAAAAATATATAATTTATGTAAGGAACAAGGATATGTATTTATAATAAAAATGCATCCATTTGTTAAAGAGCATATACAAATTCCACAAGAATATAATAAATATATAAAAGACTTTAGTAGTTATACAGACATTAATGACTTGTTTTACATAACAGACATATTGATAACAGATTATTCTTCTAGTGTTTATGAATTTAGTAAATTAAATAAACCAATTTTATTATATACATTTGACTTAGATAATTATCAACTTATAAATAAAGTTCATAAAAATGTTAAAGAATATAAATTTGCAAAAGTATGTTTTAATATGGATGAATTAATAGAAAATATAAAAAATATACAACAACATACGCAAAATGAAAAAGAGGTTAAAGAACATATTAAAGCTTCAGACTTAATTATTGATAATATTATATTGGGGAAAAAAGAATGTTAAAAAAATTGTTAATATTATGTGCTAATTTTATTTATTGCTTTTTTAAACTATTGCCAACAACAAAAAAGATAACAATGATAAGTAGGCAATCGGACAAAAAAACAATAGACTTTGAATTATTAGAAAATAAATTAAAAGAGAAAATGCCTAATTATAAAATTAAAATATTATGTAAAAAATTAGAAGGTGGAGCAAAAGCAACTATTATCAACAAAATAAAATATGCTTTCCATTGTTTAATACAAATGTATAATATTTCAACATCGCAAGTAGTTATTTTGGACTCTTATTGCATATTAATTAGCATATTAAAACATAAAAAGAACTTAAAAGTTATACAAATGTGGCATTCAATGGGGACAATGAAAAAATTTGGATACCAAATTCTTGATAAAGAAGAAGGTTCTAGTAGTAAAATGGCAAATTCTATGAAGATGCACAAAAACTACAATTATGTTTTTGCTAGTGGAATGGCGTATGCAAAACAACTAGAAGAAGGTTTTAACTGTGGAATGGATAAAATAAGAATTTATTCATTACCAAGGGTAGATTTACTAACAAGTGATACATATAAAAAAGAAATTAGTAAAAAAATATACAAAATATATCCGGAAATAAAAAACAAAAAGAATATAGTATATTGTCCTACATTCAGAAAGAATGAGAAAAACTTTAATGAAAATTTGAAAAAAATGATAGAAAAAGTAGATACAAACAAATATAACCTTATTCTAAAGCTACATCCATTAAGTAAAGTAAAAATTGATATAGATAAAAATGGAATTATTAATGACAAAGAGTTTTCTAGTATGGATATGCTTTTTATTGCAGATTATGTAATTAGTGACTATAGCTGTATTATCTACGAAGCGGCTGTTTTAAATATTCCTTTATACTTTTTTGCATTTGATTTAGAAGAATATTTACAAACAAGAGGATTAACATTAAACTACAAAGAAGAATTACCAGGAGTAATAAGTGAAAGCATAGAAGATATTTTAAATTCAATAGAAAATGAAAATTATGATATGCAAAAACTCCAAGACTTTAGAAAAAAATATATAGAAAATATAGAAAACACTACAGAAAAAATAGTAGAATTTATTTTAGAAATTATTAAATAAAATCCAACTCTTAATGAGCTGGATTTTTTCTATTTTTCTAATTTATGAAATACTTTTTTACCTTTTTTCAAAATAGCATAACCACTTTCAAAATCTTTTTCAGATAATTGATATGTAGTATCAGTTACTTTTTGGTCATTTAAAGTAATACCACCTTGCTCAATTAATGTTCTGGCTTGACCTTTAGAAGGAGCAAAACCAATTTGAATCATAGCATCTAATATAGAACAAGGTAAGTTACCTATTTTAGAGGTAGGCATATTTTCTATACTGCCAGTTCCTTCAAATAATGCTTTAGCAGCTTCCTCTGCTTTTTTTGCTTCTTCTTCACCGTGAATTAATTTAGTAATTTCAAAAGCAGCTACTTTTTTAGCTTCATTAATTCTTTCATCTGTATGTTCGCATAAGCGATTTACTTCTTCCATAGGAAGGAAGGTAATTAAAGAAAGAACAGTTTTTACATCTTCGTCTGCAATATTTCTCCAGTATTGGTAAAATTCATAAGGAGAAGTTTTTTCAGGGTCTAACCATAAAGCACCCTTTTCAGTTTTACCCATTTTTTTACCTTCTTTAGTAGTAAGAAGTTTAAATGTTAAACCAAAAGAATCTGAATGTCCAACTCTACGAATTAAGTCAACACCTCCTAATATATTTGACCATTGATCATTTCCGCCAAGTTGTAATTTACAGCCATATGTATTATACAAATGTAAAAAGTCATATGATTGCATTAACATATATCCAAGTTCAAAAAATGTAAGCCCACGTTCCATTCTTTGCTTATAACATTCAGCTGCAAGCATTTTATTAACAGAAAATAAAGAGCCAATATCACGCATAAACTCTACAAAATTTAAATCTAAAAGCCAATCAGCATTATTAACTATAATAGCGCCATTTTCACCTTCAAAATTTAAAAATTTTGACATCTGCTTTTTAAAACATTCAACATTGTGGTTAATTTCTTCGCGTGTCATCATTCTTCTCATATCTGTTTTTCCTGAAGGGTCACCAACAGTAGCAGTACCACCACCAATTAAAATAATTGGCTTATGACCTGCTTTTTGCATTTGAGAAGCAACCATTAGAGAAATAAAATGTCCAATGTGTAAGCTATCTGCTGTAGGGTCAAAACCTATATAAAAAGGAACGCTTTCTTTTCCTAAAACATCTCTTAATTCACTATGCGTTGTTTGTTCAATATAACCTCTTTCCATTAAAACATCAAAAACATTTTCTTTTGCCATATAAATTCATTCCTCTCTTAGAATAGTATAAATATTCTTGCTTAAATAATATTAAACATTTGAATTTTGCTACTATTTTATCATAAATTAAGAAAAATACAAGAGAAATGGAAAAATAGTTGAAATATACTTAGTTTAAACCATTATCTAGTAGTAAAGGAAATTGACATAATGTTAGAAAAATGCTATCATATAGATAGGTATATCTTTATTTATTTCAAATTAAAAATTTAATTGAAAAAGGAGAGGCAGAATGAATAATGTAAAACGGTTTCCATATGTAAACTATGAGGTATCGTGCATTACAAGGTTTTGGAAACACAAATATCCTTATCGTGTACAGGAAGATATAGAAAAAAGATATAAGCTGTATGGACATAAGCTTTTGGAAAGCTTTACAGAGAAAGATGGATATCGCTTTAATGTAGAAAAGAGAGCTTTTGAAAAGCCAAACAATAGAGGAGGATATTTCAACACAGTTACAATTTCCAAACCATCGTCAGAAGTGATTTGCCTCAAGCGTTATGGAGAAGAAGTGAAGATGGCTCTTATACTTCAGTCAAGGACTCCTTACATTACAGAAGTGTGGGATGAAGAAGAAAAAGAATATGTGCGCTATGCACGTTTCTTCTTTGAACAGCCAGCAGGACTGCTTGAAGCAGGAGAAAGCTTTAAAGACGCAGCTATCAGAGAAGCCGAGGAAGAAACCGGATTTGAAGTGCAGAACATATGCCATCTAATAAAACAAGTTATTTGCCGGCACGTTAGTTATTCTGACGAAAGTAGTGAAGTATTTGTTGCCAAACTTGGAAACGAAATCGGCCAGAAATTGGACAAAAATGAAAACATTCAGGTTTTCTGGTTCAACATTAAAGAAGTGGAACATGAAATGGAGAATTATCTGGAAGGAGAAAAAGATAACTTCTTTGGATATGATATACCCGAGATGACCATTCTGGGACTGCAGCGTTTCTTCATCAAATGGAACCGCGGAGATTTCAAAGACTTTATTTGACACTCTCCAAAGAAAAAAGGTAAAGTTTACCATTCTAAAAAACAAGAACTCAGTTTCAACGAAACTGAGTTCTTGTTTTTTAGTAAGCCAAATGAAACTAAAATTTACACAAAAAATTTCAAAAAAAGTTTACTATAAAGCAATATAATGATATAATGAGCACGTATAAAATAAAAAAGATAGGAATGATATATATGGAATGGATGAACAATAATACACAAGAAATTGAACCAAAAAATATTAATAATCAAGAACAAAAAGAAAAAATAGCAAAAGAACTTGCAAAAAAAGTAAAAGATGGAGATGTAATAGGTTTTGGGTCAGGTTCTACATCTTATTTAACTATTAAAGAAATAGCAAAAAGAATAGAAGAAGAAAACTTAAATATTACAGCAATACCTACTTCTTTTGAAGTAAAACTATTATGCCATAGTCTAAAAATTCCAACAGCTAGTATATTAGAAAAAAGACCAGACTGGGCATTTGATGGAGCTGATGAAGTAGACAAAAATAATAACTGGATAATAAAAGGTAGAGGTGCAGCTTTGTTTAAAGAAAAATTAAATATAACAAATGCAGCTATTACATATATTTTAGTAGACGATACAAAATTTGTAGATAATCTTAATGAAAAAATGCCTATTCCAGTTGAAGTGCACCCTGAAGCTGTTAATAGTGTAAAAGAAGCTTTATTAGATTTAGGTGCAACAGAATGCATTTTAAGAAAAGCAGAAAAAAAGGATGGACCAATATTTACAGAAAACAACAATGTAATATTAGATACAAAATTTGTAGAAATTTATGATAGCTTAGAAGATGATATAAAATCAATTACAGGAGTTATAGAAAGCGGATTATTTATTAATTATGCAATAGAAGTAATACACTAAGCAAAAGGAGGACAAGTTATGTGGGGAGACATTGCAATAGCATTCTTACTTGCATTTATAACAGCATTTGTATTAACACCATATACAATGAGGCTTGCAAAAAAAGTTGGAGCAATAGATATACCAGATGATAGAAGAGTAAATAAAAAACCAATGCCAAGACTTGGGCGGAATAGCAGTTATATGTGGCTTTATAGTTTCTACTATTTATCTGTTAATTATAATGAGCATAGAAGGCTCTATTAACTTATTTGACTCAGAAAATTATGTAATAAAACTAATAGGTTTTTTAATAGGAATAATCATCTTAGGTATAACTTGTTTTATAGATGATTCAAAAGGAATTCCTAGTTGGGTAAAACTAATAGTACAAATAATTGCAGCAACAACAGTAGCAATTTGTGGAATTCGTATTGAAAATATTAATATACCATTTTTAGATAACAAAATTTTCTTTTATGATTGGTTTTCATATATTATTACTATTGGATGGATTGTAGGAATTACAAATGCTATAAATTTAATAGATGGTTTAGACGGATTATCATCAGGTATTACACTAATTTCTTGCTTTTCTTTATTAATTATATTTATTTTAAATCCATCATCACCACTAATAGCAATATTGTTAATTACTGCATTAGCAGGTTCAATAGTAGGATTTTTGCCATTTAATTTTAGTCCTGCCAAAACATTTATTGGGGATACTGGTTCAAATTTTTTAGGATTTTCTTTAGCTATTATATCAATACTTCGGAGTTGCAAAAACTTATACTGCCTTAGTACTAATAGCTCCAATTATTGTACTTGGACTACCAATATTTGATACAATATTTGCTATAATTAGAAGAATTATAAAAGGAAAATCAATAAAATCGGTATTTAAAGCAGACAAGGGACATTTACATCATAGATTAATGAAAAGAGGATATACACAAAAACAAGCTGTTTTAATATTATATGCACTAACTGCAACATTAGGAATGTTTGCAATAATATTATTAGAAAGTGGCATATGGAAAGCTTTGTCTTTTGCTCTTCTTGTAATTGCTATTGCTGCTATAGGCTATAAAGATATATTTAGAATAAAAGAAGATGAAATTGAAAATATTGATACTAAAAATATTAGACAAGACAAATAAAATTTAAAATTAAGAGGGAAGGTTGTATGGAGGAAGAAAGACTAATAAGCCCGGAATTAGAAGATATTCAAGAAGAAAGAGTAGAAAATTCTTTAAGACCAAAAACACTAGATGAATATATTGGACAAGATAAAGTAAAAAACAATATGAAAGTATACATAGAGGCGGCTAAAAAAAGAGGAGAACCACTTGACCATATTTTATTATATGGACCACCAGGACTTGGAAAAACAACTCTTGCTAATATTATATCTAATGAAATGAATTCAAATATAAAAATCACATCAGGACCTGCCATAGAAAAACCAGGAGATTTAGCAGCATTATTAACTAACTTATCAGAGTTTGATGTGTTATTTATAGATGAAATTCATAGGCTTAACAAAAGTGTAGAAGAAATATTATATCCAGCATTAGAAGATTATACTTTAGACATTATGATAGGAAAAGGTCCTAGTGCAAGGTCTATTAGATTAGATTTACCAAAGTTTACTTTAATTGGTGCAACAACAAGAGCAGGAGCATTAGCAACACCTCTAAGGGATAGATTTGGAATATTGCATCACTTAGAGCTATATGAAACAAAAGATCTAACAACTATTGTAAAAAGGTCGGCTAAAATATTAAACCTAGAAATTGATGATGAAGCAGCTGTTGAAATTGCAAGACGTTCTAGAGGAACACCAAGAATAGCAAATAGACTTTTAAGAAGAGTAAGAGACTATGCAGCAGTTTTAGGAGATGGAAATATAACTTTAAAAATAGCAAAAACTGCACTTGCTAAACTAGAAATAGATGAAATGGGTCTTGATGATATAGATAGAAAGATTCTAGAAACAATGATTATAAAATACAATGGTAGACCGCTTCGGAATTGATACTATTGCAACAACTATTGGAGAAGAACCAGAAACCGTAGAGGATGTATATGAACCATATTTAATTCAAATTGGGTTTATTGCAAGAACTGCTAGGGGAAGGGTTGCAATGCCAGCTGCATATAGCCACATAGGCGTAAATTATGAGGGATAGTTTTTTTATAATGAAAAGAAACAATATTTTATTAATAGTAATTTTAATAAATTTAATAATATTTTCTATAGTCAACGTTGTATTTGATATAAAGTATGAACAAGTAGATGATTTCATAATTTATAATTTATACTCAGGACTAGACGGAACATACAATTTTCACGGGGTGTATATTCACCCTGTAATTTGCGTTTTAGTAGGATTATTATTTAGAATTATTCCAACAGTAAATTGGCATAGTATATTCTTACTTTCAATGCAATTTATATGTTTTACAGTAATTGGGTATATAATTATAAAAAAACAAAAAAGTGAAATATCAATATTAATATATACGTTATTTGCAAGTATATTTTACACAGCTCTTTTGCTACTTATTCAATATACCTCAGTTGCAGCATTACTAATATTAACTGCATTCTTTATATTAATAAATGAAGTAGAAAAAGAAAACAAAAGCAAAAAGTGGATTATATTATCAAGCATACTATACTTATTAGGAATAATGACAAGAATGCAGTCATTACTAATAATTGCACCATTTTTTGCAATATATTTAATATATTACTTGGCAAAATATAGGCTAAAAGATAGAACTATAAAACTTATAAAATATTATTTAGTATTACTAATAATTACAGCAGTGGTATATATTTCAAATATAATAATATATAATTCAAATACCTTATATAAAGAATATACGCAATATAACAACTTAAGAGCACAGCTACACGATTTATCATATACGAATTATAGTACAAATAAAGAAATATTTGACCAAATAGGTTGGTCTAAAAATGACCATTATATATTTTATACTTTTAATTTTGGAGACGAAAACGTATATACCAAAGAAAACCTACAAAAAATTATAGACTATAAAAAGCAAAATGGTGAGTACTATAACTTAAATTTACAAGTAAGTAGTGTAATTAACAAATTAAAAGATGAAATGATAAATACCAATACCTATATAACTTTAATGTTTGTTGGAACTGCTTTAATTAGTTTGCTAAACAAAGAAAACAGAAAAATTAACATACTAGTTGCTTTAACAACTATTGCAGTACATACATTATTTATAATTTTAAACAGAAGTATGTTAAGAGTAATAATACCTGAATACATTCTAGGAACAGCTTTAATATTATACAACTTAAAACTTGAACCTAACAAAAAATATAGTATAAAGGCAGTATCAATTATTTCAATATTAATACCAACAATAGTAATTACCATTTCAGGTACTAAATACAACTTTAACTACCAATTAGACTCATATTCAAATTATAAAGAACTAATAGAATATACAAATAGTCACAAAGAAAATGTATATTTATATACAGTTCCATCTTTACAATTTAGGTATTTAACATACTCTGTATATGAGATGCCACCTAAATCTGCATTTTCAAATTTAAGAGTTATGGGCGGATGGGATATGTTTACTCAAAATTATTATGACTTTAAACAAAGATATAATTTAGAAGGAACATTTTTAGATTTACTAAAAGAAAATGTATATTTAATAGATGGAGATGTAACTTGGTCAGGAAAAAAATATACTAACTATATAGATAATATAGTGTTATTTATAAAAGAAAACTATAATATTGATGTAAAATATGAAAAAATAAATACATTTAATAATTTGTATATATACAAATTAGAAAGGACATAAAAAATGAAGCTTTTAATGCATACATGTTGTGCACCTTGTAGTGTGTACTGCATAGACAGTTTAAGAAAAGAAGGGATTGAACCAACAGTATATTGGTATAACCCAAACATACATCCATATATGGAATACAAATCAAGAAGAGATTGTTTAAAAGAATATACTCAAAGCATTGGAGTAGAAGCAATATTTGAAGAAGACTATGGCTTAGATGAATTCTGCAAAAATGTAATAAATAGTTTAGAAACAAGGTGTGCAGATTACTGCTATAAAGTTCGTTTAGAACAAACTGCAAAATATGCAAAAGAGCACGGGTTTGATACAATAACAACTACCTTATTTGTAAGTCCATACCAAAAGCACGAAGAATTAAAGAAAATAGCAGAAGAAATATGTAAAAAATATGAATTAAACTTTTTGTATCGCGACTTTAGAGTAGGCTTTAGAGAAGGACAAGCAAAAGCACGAGAACTTGGACTATATATGCAAAAATATTGTGGATGTATATTTTCAGAGGAAGATAGATATTATTCAAAAGATTTAAAAAGGAAATAAGAATAATTTGTATAGGAGGCAGATATGATAGAGTCAAAAGGTTGGAATTGCTATCAACAGAACTAATTTTTATTCACAAAAAATAAATAATATCTAAGCGACTAATTATAAATTATAAGAGAATAAAATTCACAGTAAAATTTAAAACTAAGGAAATTGTTTTAGGAGGAAATGTATGGCAAATATATTTGATTATATACAATGGAGAGGAGACTTAAGTTTATCAAAAGATAAATTTAATGAAATAGACAATTTAATTTTATCAAGATTCTCATATTTTCCATTTGACGAAATAATAAAAGAAAATGAAATTGTAACAATTAAAGAATTAAGTGAAAGATTTAAAGAAAAAGATATAAGCAAAATGACAATATTATGGGAAGATGATATAAAGTTATTTCCAGCAATGGGATTATCAAAGAGATTTGGAGAATTAAAAGCAACAAAATATATAAATAAAATAAATACAGAACAAGAAAAACAATTTTCAGCTATAACAATAATAATGCCAGATGATACCTTATATATATCATATAGAGGAACAGACAATACAGTAGTAGGATGGAAAGAAGATTTAAATATGACATTTAAAAGTCATATACCATCTCAAATAGATGCAGTAAAATATTTAGAAGAAATAGCTAAAGAATATCCAAACAAATTAAGAATAGGAGGACACTCAAAAGGTGGTAATCTTGCAGTATATGCTGCAGCATTTGTAAGTAAAAAAGTTAAAAATAGAATAATAAATATTTACAATAATGACGGACCAGGTTTTAACGATGAAATAATAGAAACTAAAGAATATAAAGAAATAATAGAAAAAGTAAATACATATATACCACAAGATTCTATATTTGGAAGATTATTAAACCATAAAGAAAAATATACAGTAGTAAAAAGTACACAAAGAGGTGTTATGCAGCATGATTTATATAGTTGGCAACTATTAGGAAATGAATTTGTATATTTAAAAGAGGTTACCAATGGAAGTGAATTTATAAACAAATCAATTAAAGCTTGGCTTGAACAAATAGATGTAGAAAAAAGGGAGCAAGTAATAGATATTATTTTTCAAGTTATTAATACAACAAATGCAGAAACTCTTGCTGACTTAAGTACTCATTGGTTTTTAAATGCAAAAATAATATTAAGTTCATATAAAAATGTAGAACAGGAAAATAAAAAAATGATTTTAGAAACTTTAACTGCTTTGTTTAAAATTGCAAAAGATAATTTTTGGGAAGAACATACAATTCAAAAGATAAAGAAATATTAAAAAATTTGTGCCTTAGAAAAGGAATGTGAGTAAAGATGAAAAAAATAGTTTTAATAGATGGAAATAGTATATTAAATAGAGCATTTTATGGGATAATGGGTTCTAAAATGCTTATGACACCTGATGGAAGATATACAAATGCTGTATATGGATTTTTAAATATACTTTTTAAGGTATTAGAAGATATTGAGCCAGAATATTTAATGGTTGCATTTGACTTAAAAGCACCAACAGCAAGACATAAACTTTATGAAGGATACAAAGCTACTAGAAAAGGCATGCCAAACGAACTTGCACAGCAACTTCCAATACTAAAAGATATTTTAGAAGCTATGAACATTCATATAATTGAAAAAGAAGGATATGAAGCGGATGATGTTTTAGGAACAATAGCTAAGAAAGCAGAAAAAGAGAAATTAGATGTTACTATTGTTTCGGGAGATAGGGACACTTTCCAACTTACTTCAGATAAAATTAAAGTACGTATTCCACATACAAAAATGGGAAAAACAGAAGTAGATGTTTTTGATAAAGAAGCAGTTATAGAAAAATACGGAGTAACACCTGAACAATTAATAGAAGTAAAGGGATTACAAGGAGATGCCTCAGACAACATACCAGGAGTACCAGGTATTGGAGAAAAAACAGCGTTAGAACTTATAAAAAAGTATAAATCTATTGAAAAACTATATGAAACTATAGAAAATAATGAAGATGACTTAAAACCTAAGACAAAAGAAAAGCTAATAGAAAATAAAGAATTAGCAGAACTTTCAAGAACTTTAGGAACTATAAATTTAGAAGTTCCAATAGAAGAAAGTATAGAAGACTTTAAAATAAAAGAATGGAATAATGAAGAAGTTATTGCAAAATTTAAAGAATTAAATTTTAATAGATTTATTGAAAGGTTTAATTTAAAATCAGAAGAAAAAACTACCTCAAATATTTCTGAACTGTTTGAGGTAAAAACGCTAAAAGAAAAACAAGACATAGAAAATTTAATACAAAAAATACAGCGAGAACAAAAAATGTACTATATATTGGGTACAGAAAATATAGAAGATGAAAAATTAATTATAAAAAAACAAATAAAGTCAATATATATATACAATGACAAGATTGTTTATGAAATAAAAGACAACATTTTGTATTTTAAATCAATTCTTGAAGATGAAAAAATACAAAAATATGGTTATGAACTAAATGAAAATATAGTATTATTAAAACAAGAACAAATAATATTAAAAGGAATTTACTTTGATGTAGAAATAGCAGGCTATGTTTTAAACCCAAGTAATGGAAAATACAAATTAGAAGACCTAGTAAAGCAATATTTAAACATAGATATTCAAGAGTATTTAGAAACTATTGGAGCAAAACAAAAAAAAGAGATACAAATGACGTTATTTGACAATCAAGAGGAAAATAATGATTTTGAAAAATATAAAAATTCAATATATGCATATAGTGTTGCAAAATTAGAAGAACCTATGCAACAAAAAATGAAGGAAATAACTTCTTTAGACTTATTTAAAAACATTGAAATGCCTTTAGTAAATGTATTAGCTCAAATGCAATATGAAGGTATATCTGTTAATAAAGAAGAATTAATTGAATTTGGAGATAAATTAAAAGAAGAAATTGAAACCATAAAACAACAAATATATAATTTGTGTGAAGAAGAATTTAATATAAATTCTACACAGCAGTTAGGAGTAATATTATTTGAAAAATTAAAACTACCTGTATATAAAAAGACTAAAAAAGGATATTCTACAGATGTAGATATATTAGAAAAACTAAAAGGAGAACATCCTGTTATTGAAAAAATATTAGAGTACCGTACTTTAATGAAGCTAAATTCTACATATGTAGAAGGACTAATAGTATATATAAATAAGTATACACATAAAATTCATTCATATTTTCATCAAACAATTACAGCTACAGGTAGAATTAGCTCAACTGAACCAAACTTGCAAAATATTCCTACTAGAACAGAACAAGGCAAGCAAATAAAAAGAGCCTTTAAAGCACAAAAGGGTAATATTTTTATAGATGCAGACTATTCTCAAATAGAGTTAAGAATTTTAGCACATATTTCTAAAGATACAAATATGATAGATGCTTTTAAAAATGGCGAAGATATTCATAAACAGGTTGCTTCAAAAGTATTTAATGTTCCATTAGAAGAAGTAACAAAAGAACAAAGAACAGCAGCTAAAGCTGTAAATTTTGGTATTGTATATGGAATTAGTGGATTTGGTTTAGCAGAACAACTTGGAATTGGCCGTAAAAAAGCAGAACAATATATTCAGCAATATCTAGAAAAATACAAAGGTGTGCAAGAGTTTATGACTTTTATAGTAGAAGATGCAAAAGAAAAAGGTTATGTTGAAACATTATTTCATAGAAGAAGATATATTCCAGAGCTTTCTTCAAATAATTATATGGTAAGACAATTTGGCTCTAGAGCAGCTATGAACACACCTATTCAGGGAACTGCTGCTGATATAATGAAAATTGCTATGATTGAAGTTAATAGAAGGCTAAATGAAGAAAATTTAAATGCAAAATTAATATTACAAATACACGATGAACTTTTAATAGAATGTAAAATAGAAGAGAAAGAAGCGGTAAAGCAAATATTAAAAGAAAGTATGGAAAATGCATTTAAATTGAGTGTGCCTTTAGAAGTGGAAGTTTCGGAAGCGGATAATTGGTATGACGTAAAATAAACTAAAGAAAAAATATAAAGGGAGAGAAAGATATTGACTAAATTACTAAAAGGTATACTAATTATGTTAGTATTTGTGTTAATTATATATATATTATTATTTCAAATTTTTGATATAAAAGGTTTTATATTAAAAAAGATATATCCTAAAAAATATGAGCAATATGTATGTGAATATTCTAAAGAATATAATGTAGACGAACTACTTATATATTCAATAATAAAAGCAGAAAGCAATTTTGACGAGAATGCAAAATCAACTGCTAATGCCATAGGATTAATGCAATTAATGGATAAAACTGCAACAGAATTATCAAATGAAATAAATAATACAAATACAAACTTATATGAACCAGAAATAAATATACAACTTGGAACATATTATTTTTCAATACTATTAGAAAAATACAATAATATTGGATTAGCTTTAGCAGCATATAATGCGGGTATGGGAAGAGTAGATAAATGGATTGAAGAAGAAACTATAAAAGCAGATGGGTCAGATTTGGAAAATATTCCATTTAAAGAAACTAATTTATATGTAAGAAAAATATTAAATAGTTATAAAATATATAAAGAGTTGTACGAAAAATGATTTCGCATATTTTAAAGACCTTTTAAGCTATTAGTTTATTCGCATAACATTCCTACGTAAGAAAGTATAAGCCAATTTTACTACAGTTCTATTACTGTGTAAAATTGGCTAACACTTTCTAACTCGTCATTCTTCGAACCACTTGTATGCTCCTAAACTAATAGCTTAAAAGGTCTTTAATAACAGGACTGTTTTAGCAACTAGTCAGGAACAATAGGGTCAATTATTTCATATTTTCTACTATAATCTTTAGTTTCTTCATTACTTTTATAAACCTCACTGCGATTTTTCTTTAAAAAGTCAACTAAATTATATAAATCTACCCAAATTTGATTAGGACCTTCTTTTTGAACTTCATCAAATATTAATTGAATACCAAAATGCAAATGTGGAACATTTATATTATTTACATTTTCTTTTGTACTGTAACCAGTCATACCTAAATAACCAATAACGTCTCCTGCTTGAACAATTTGACCTTCTTGAAGATTTTCAGCATATGGATGATTTTTTCGTAAATGAGCATAATAGTAATATCTTTTTTTATCAAAGCTACGAATACCAATTCTCCATCCACCATATTGATTCCAACCGTAATGCTTCAACAATGCCAGATTCAACTGCTATAATAGGGGTTCCAATACTTCCCATTAAATCATTACCAAAATGTAATCTTTTATACCCATATGACCTAGAAGTGCCAAAATCATCATAATGGCTATAACTATAATTTTTTGCTATAGGATTAAAAGCTTTAATACCATATTTATCTTCAAATTGTTTTTCTATTATATCACTTTGTGTGTTTGTAGTATTTGAATTTTTAACTTCTAACTTATATTCTCCAATAAACTCGTGTAAAACAGAGTCATAACCTTCAAAATAATAAGAATATAGCTTCATATTTTGAGTTAATTCTTCTATACTTTTACCACTTTTTAACTCGGCAACTAATTTATCTAAATCAGATTGTTTGAATTTAGAAAAATTGTTCCCATATTTACAAGCCAAATAAGAAATAAGCTCTATCCAGTTATATTTTACTAGTTCATCTTTTTGATGAGAATTAATATCTAACTTTGAGGTTTTATCCAATACTTCGTAACTTACCTTAAACTCAAACCATTTAATATAATCTTTTTTTTCTTCTTCTGTTTGTGCATCTGGCTGCTCATTACTATATATATACTTTTCTGTAGTACCACTAACAGGTACAATCAAAGAAGAAAAGTAGTAAAAACAAAATATAAAAATTAAAGATAGGCATAAAATACTAGGCAATATCCACTTTAAATTTGAATTTATTTTAAAACATTTAATTATCACAAAAATTCACCATTATAAATGTATGCAAAACATTATAAAAATATAATAAATTATATTTGCTTTTACAATATACAATGATATAATTAATACGCCACAAATACATATACTAGGAGGAAAAAATGAAAAATTATTATTTTACATCAGAAAGTGTAACAGAAGGACACCCAGACAAATTATGTGATTTGATTTCAGACAGTATTTTAGATGCTTGCTTAGAACAAGACAAAAATTCAAGAGTAGCAATAGAAACATTTGCTTCAAAAAATTTAATTACAATAGCAGGACAAATTACTACAAATGCACAAATAAATGCAGAGGAGATAGCTAGAGATGTAATAAAACAAGTGGGGTATGATAATGAAGAAACAGATATAGATTACCGTACTTGTAAAGTGGAGATAAACATAACAACACAAAGTCAAGACATAGCAATGGGAGTAGACATTGGTGGAGCAGGAGACCAAGGCATTATGTTTGGATATGCTTGTGATGAAACCGAAAGTTTTATGCCATTTGCCATAGATATGGCACATAAATTAGCTAAAAAACTAACAGATGTAAGAAAAAAACAAATATTACCATATTTAAGACCGGACGGAAAAACACAAGTAACAGTAGAATATGAAAATGACAAACCAAAAAGAATAGAAACACTACTAATATCTAATCAACATTTAGCAAATATTGATATGGAAAAAATGAAGCAAGATATAATTAAAGAAGTAATAAATACAACTATTCCATCACAATATATAGATGAAAACACAAAAATATATGTAAATCCAACTGGAAGGTTTGTAATAGGCGGACCTTTAGGAGATACAGGACTTACAGGAAGAAAGATTATAGTTGACACATATGGCGGGTATAGCAGACACGGAGGAGGAGCTTTTTCAGGAAAAGATGCAAGCAAAGCAGATAGAAGTGCAAGCTATATGCTTAGACATATTGCAAAAAATATAGTAGCAAATGGTTATGCTAAAAAATGTGAAATTCAAGTATCTTATGCTATAGGAATGGAAGAGCCTTTATCTGTTTATGTAGACACTTTTGGTACAGCAAATATTCCTGAAGAACAAATAGTAGAGTTAATTAAAACAAAATTTAATTTAACACCAAAAGGAATAATTAAATATCTTAATTTATTATCTCCAATTTATAAACAAACTACAAACTATGGACATTTTGGCAAAGAAAATTTAAGTTGGGAAAAGATTATAAGCTTATAGAAAAAACACATTTTTGACTTTCTTATAAAATTATGCTATAATAAATATAACCTTTTAGGTACAATTTGTTTAGGAGGAAAAAGAACATGAATTTAGGAATGGATGAGCACACTATTAACCGGATGGAGAACGCTGAAGAAAGATATGGCATGCTGAACCAGAGTCTGAACTCTAGGGTTCGGATTAAAAGAGCTACGGAAGAAGCACTGGAAGAGTGCAACATTCCGACTCATACCATCAAAGAGATTCGCGAAAGCTGCGCAACCATATGGGAAATCCATATCGGTGGTATCCTGAAAAGGGAGCAAAGGGAAAAATTGGTTGAGTGCATTGCCAAAAAGATGAACTACAACAAGAATTCCATCAGAATCATTGCATTCTACAACTAAACAAAACCCCAGTTTTCTATTGAAAACTGGGACTTATTTTTTGTGGATTTACATTTACAGTTTTTTGATTTGTATAAATTACCATTCCAGGTTTTGCTTTGCTTGGTTTTTTTATATGTTTCACTAAAGTATAATCCACAGCAATATTTGAAGACATAGAAGCTTTGCTATAAAATGCTGCTAAAGAAGCACATTTGTTAATAACTTCTTGTGATGGCGTTTTACCATTTGTAACTAATATAACGTGACTACCTTGAATATCTTTTGTATGAAACCACAAATCTTCTTTATTAGCTATTTTAAATGTTAATTCATCATTTTGAACATTATTTTTACCAACAAAAACAGTAAAACCTTCTATAGTATGGCAAATAAGTTTATTTGTATTTTCTTGTTTTTTAGTTTTTTTATGCTTAACATCTTCACTCTTTTTGTTTTTGAAATTAATAGAATTATTAATTTCATCATATATTAAATCAAGGTCCTGAGTAGTGTTTGCAATTTGAATCTCATAAACAATACTTTCTAAATAATTAATTTCTTTTTCTAACATTTCCTTTTGTTCTTGCACAATAATGGTTGCATTTTTTAACTTATTATATTTTTTGAAGTACTTTTTAGCATTTTCAGAAGGAGATATAGCAACATCTAAAGGAATATCCATTAATGTATTTGTATAATAGTTATTTAACTCAATGTGAGATATGTTTTGGTTTGGAATTTGATACAAATTACTTGTAATTAGCTCACCATATAATTTGTATTTTTCCATATCAGAACATTCTGCAAGTTTAGTATCTACAGATATTAATTTTTTAGAAATCTTTTTAAGTATATTACTAACCAAACCTAATAGGTTATTTCTATAAGATACAAAATATTCTTTTTGCTGCTTTTCTAAATAATAATCATCTAAGAAAAAATTTACTTCTAAACTATTTGATTTTGAAGATGATACTAAAAAATAGTCATCATTATTTGCTAAAGCACAAGTTGCTTTGTTATTTTCTATACTATTTATTAAGTTTAATATATATTTGACCAATATACTGAAGGTTTCTTTGGTAAGTATGTCTTTCGACACAAGCTCATTATTATATAAAGAAGCACAATGCTTTAAACTAGATGTAATAAATGACTTACTAATACCAACAAAATGATGTGAGAAAAATTCTGACAAACTAGTATCATCTAAATTATTTTCTAATTGTTTAAAATTAGCAATATCTATTTTATCTGAGGAAGGAAAAATATACTGGCATTTTGAAAAAATGTTACGAGAGGCACCATTATCAATATAAAATCTTTTTAGCGCATCTATAACAACATTGTTTTCATCTAACAACAATATATTACTATATTTTCCCATAAGTTCAACTACTAGTTTTTTTGTAATAACCTCAAAGTTTTCATTTTTTCCTGTTAATTCAATAACAAAAATTCTTTCTAAGCCTATAGAATAAATATTAGAAATTCTATAATTCATTAAATGTTTTCTCAGAAGCATACAAAAATTAGGAGCTGTTAAAGGATTTACTTTTTTTGTAGTTGTTAAATAAACAGAATATAAACTAGAAGAAACATTAACAGACAAAGAATATTGCATTCCATTACAATATATTCCTAACAAAATTTCATCTTTATTAGGCTCATAAATTTTTTGTATTTTCCCATTAATAAGGCAATTATTTAACTCTTGTGTTACTGCCTTTAGAACTAATCCATCAAAAGCCATAAAAAAATCCTTTCAAATATGTATTTTAACAAAAGAATTTTACCATAATATATTGAAAATATCAACTTTTTAACAATTTTCTATTGACAGAAAAAAATAGAGTATATATAATACGAATATAGGTTTTACAGCATAGGAGGTAGCTTTAAAAGTATGAGCAAATCAAATGTATATTATTCTTCAGATATTAACTATTCAGACATACAAGATGAAGACTTAATAGAAATTATTAGGTCTGGTGATAAGTATGCATTAGAACACTTAATAGATAGGTATAAAAGCTTAGTAAATATGAAAGTGAGTAAATACTATATTATTGGAGCTGAAAAAGAAGACATAGTGCAAGAGGGATTAATAGGTTTATTTAAAGCTATTAAAAGTTATAAAAATGACAAACAGAATTCGTTTAAAACTTTTGCAAATATGTGTATAGAAAGACAATTAATTACAGCAATAAAAAGTTCTAATCGTCAAAAACATATGCCTCTTAATTCATATTTATCATTAAATATGAATGCATACGATAACGCCGAAGAAGGAAACAAAAGTAATTCTGATTTGCTAGAAGTTTTAAATGCTAATTTAATTGAAGATCCATTAGATACTATAACACAAAAAGAATATTATGAAATTATAGAAAAAACAATACATAGCTCTTTAAGCGAATTTGAAAAAAAGGTATTAAACTATTATATACAAGGCGAAAGCTATGTACAAATAGCAACAAAGTTAGACACTCCTGTAAAATCAATAGATAATGCTATTCAAAGAATTCGTAAAAAAGCAATAAAAGAAATACCAAATGAACAATATTAATATATAGTCAAAGTAGCTTACTTTGACAGTTAAATGCTTCTATAGCTCAGTAGGTAGAGCGCAGCCATGGTAAGGCTGAGGTCGCCGGTTCAATCCCGGCTGGAAGCTCCAAATGTGCGTTGTTAACACAACGTGGTGAATAGTGAATGGTGAAGAGCTAATAGTGAATAGTTTTTAAAAAGTGCAAGGAGCACATTTGTACTATTCACTATTAACTATTCATTCTTCACTATTCACTAAATATTTAATTTCTATTCTACTATTTATTAATTCTAACTAATTTCAACTATTAATAAATTTAATCTTATTTTTTTATTTAAAGGAGTTTTTATGTCTCAAAGTATTTTAATTCAAGTTTCTCTTGAATTTTCAGCAAAAATTATTAAATTACAACAGTATCTTATTAAAGAAAAGAAAGAAACAATAATTTCAAAGCAAATTATAAGAAGTGCTACTAGTATAGGTGCAAATATCAATGAAGCAAACTATGGTAGTAGTAAAGCTGATTTTATTGCAAAAATGCATATAGCACTAAAAGAATGTGCAGAGACTGAATATTGGATTAGACTACTAAAAGAATCTGAATATATAATGGAAGAAACATTTAATTATTTAATTAATGATTGTTTAGCTATAAAAAGAATGTTAGTATCTACATTAAATACTGCAAAGAAAAAATAAAAAGGTGTATGCTAAATTTTTATAATTTATCTGTACATTTTATAAAACTTATGTTAAAATGAACAATAGTTGTATAATTAAATTATATTTTATTATACTAAGTATTTTACTAAGGAAGGAGCATATATAAAAATGGAAGAAGAACAGAAAGAGAAAAAAACAAGTAATAATAACTGGAAAATAGCAATTTCATTAACTGTTTTTGCTATTATTGTAACTATATTACTTATATGTGTAATAAAAAATTTTACAGAGGTAGCTCAAACAAATGCAGGTCAAAAATTACAGGAAGACCAAAATAATGAAGAGAATATAGAAGAACTAGTAAATTTAGAGGATTTAGCATCTGTTTCAAATAAAACAGAAGAAGAATTAAAAAAACTAAATGAAGAAGAAATAAAGAAAGAAGAAAAAAATCAAACTAATACAACAACACCAAAAAACAAATATTATATTAAAGTTAATTATAAAGCACAAGTAGTTAATGTATATACTTATGATAAAAATGGAAAATATACAGTTCCTGTAAAGGCGTTTGTTTGTTCAACAGGTACAGAAACACCAACATCAGGAGTATATAAAATACCTGCCAAAATTGTATGGTGCCATATGTTTGGAGATGTTTATGCACATTATTGTACACAAATAGTGGGTAATATTTTATTCCATTCAGTTCCATACTTAGAAAAAAGTAATGATACTTTAGAATATTGGGCTTATGATAAATTGGGAACTAAGGCTTCTATGGGATGTATAAGGCTAACTACAAGGGATGCAAAATGGATTTTTGATAATGTAAGTTGTGGCACACAAGTAGAGTTTTATGCTAGCTCAAATCCAGGTCCTTTAGGAAAACCTACAGCACAAAAAATATCAAATGCACCAGGAGAACTAAAAAATTGGGATCCTACAGATCCAGATTCTAGAAATCCTTGGCATACATATAAAGCAGAAGAAAATGAAACTCAAAATAATGAAATAGAAAACAATGAACAACAAGATAATACGGTAAATAATGAAGTGACAAACAACGAGCAAGGAAACAATATAACAAATAATGAAGAATCAAATAACGAGCAAGAAAACAATACAACAAATAATGAAGAATCAAATAATGAGCAAGGAAACAATACAACAAATAATGAAGAATCAAGTAACAAACAAGAAAACAATCAAACGGAAAATAACCAACAACAAAATAATGAAGCTGTAAATAACGAACAAAAGCCACAAAACAATGAACAAGAAAATAATGAAGTAAGTAGTAATCAAGTTTAATAAGAAATGGAGAAAAAATTTATGAAAATGGGAATAGTGGGTCTTCCTAATGTAGGAAAGAGTACCTTATTTAATGCAATTACAAAAGCTGGAGCAGAGTGCGCTAATTACCCTTTTTGCACAATAGAACCAAATGTAGGCATTGTAGCAGTTCCAGACGAAAGACTAAACAAACTAGCTGAACTATATAATCCTCAAAAAATAACACCTGCTGTTATTGAATTTGTGGATATAGCAGGACTAGTAAAAGGAGCAAGTCAAGGAGAAGGACTTGGAAATAAATTTTTATCTCATATTCGTGAAGTTGATAGCATTGTAGAAGTAGTTAGGTGCTTTGAAGATTCAAACATTGTTCACGTAGATGGAAGCATAAATCCAATTCGCGATATTGAAACAATAAACTTAGAACTAGTATTTGCAGACATAGAAACAGTTGATAAAAGAATAGATAATGTAAAAAAGAAAATAAAGGCAGATAAAAAATATCAAGAAGAACTTGAAATTTTTGAAAAAATAAAACAGACTTTGGAACAAGGAAAATTTGCAAGAACATTACAACTTACAGAAGAAGAACAACAAATTGCAAAAGATGCATTTTTATTAACAATGAAACCAATTTTATATATAGCTAATGTCTCAGAAGAGCAATTAAATAATATTGAAAATGACGAAAAAATACATACTGTTAAGAAATATGCAAAAGAACAAGGAGCAGACGTAATTCCTCTTTGTGTTAAGATTGAAGAAGAATTGGCTAGTTTAGAAGAAGAAGAACAAAAAGAAATGCTTGAAGCATTAGGACTACAAGAATCAGGACTAGCTAAAGTAATTAAAGCAAGCTATGATTTACTTGGTTTAATGTCATTCTTAACAGCTGGAGAACCAGAAGTAAGAGCTTGGACAATAAAAAAAGGAACTAAAGCACCACAAGCAGCTGGAAAAATACATAGTGACATTGAAAGAGGATTTATTAGAGCTGAAATAGTGTCATATGATGATTTAATAAGAGAAGGTTCTGTTAATGCAGTAAAGGAAAAAGGTTTAATGCGTTCAGAAGGCAAAGAATATGTAATGCAAGATGGAGATGTAGTCTTATTTAGATTTAATGTATGAAATTATACAAAAAAAATACTTAAAAAAACAAAAAAAGACTTGACTATTTTTAAATGTGATTATATAATATTTACTGTATAAATAATGTATAATTTTTATTGTACATACAAATAATATAAGTAATTACTATCTAAAGAAAAAGGAGATTTGTGATGGAAAATAGAAAATTGGTTATAGTATTCGTATTAATAGTTTTATTTTTAATAGCAATAGTACCTTATGCACAAGCTACAGGAAATGAATTATTAATTATTGTTAACAATGAAGAAAATCAATTAAATATAATAGAAAACAATGAACAAAATAGTATTTTAAATAATGAAGTAGATAATGAAGTAAATAATGTAGAACAAAATACAACAATTAATGAACCAAATAATACTGCTAATACTCAAGCAAACAATGAAGAAGGAATGCCTCAAACTGGTGTAGCTGAAGATACAACATTATTTATATTCATAGGAATATGTATAGCATCTGCAGTATATGCATATACAAAAATTAGAAATTATAAAAACATATAAAATAAATAGAACTTAAGCAAAAGCTTAGGTTCTATTCTTTTGCTTTTATAACTAATCTTTTGCCATTCACATTATTACAAGTTAAAAGAGTAATTTCTTTTTGACCATTAGTATTTTGACTAGTACAACTAAAATCGGATGGGTCAATTTCAAATTTATCATATACTTTGTAAAAAACTTTTTTACCTGCTAAATCGTAAATTTCAATACTATCACCTTTTTTTAGTTCGTTTAATCTACTAAAAAATCTATAATCTACATAATTATGACCAGCAACACATAAATTACCTGTTTGATTAGGCATAGGACCTGCAAATCTACATAGTGAAATTTTAAGTAAGTCTTTATTACATTCTGATAATATAGGATAATTTAAATTAATTTTTTCAATACGTATCATACCTATAACAAAAGGATTTTCATATGATACAGCATTTGCAGAATTTTCAGCATTATCTTGATATATGGTGGTTAATGAATAATTATTTAATAACTTTTTAGATAATTTTTCTTGTTCGCTTGATTTTTTTATATTTAAATAAAATATAAATGAGCTAATAGTGGCAACAATAAAAGAAACAAAAAGCTGTATACGATAACGGTTTTTTTGAAAAAAAATTTTAAAAGCAGAATTCTTTTTAGCTTTAGTTTCTTCAAAAGGAATTTCTGCTATTTCATCACTAAATTCTACTTTAATAATTTTACTTTCAGGTATCTTTTTTCGTACCTTTACTAATTTTTTTCTCATTTTACCACCTTTTAGAAAATAAAAAATAGAGTATATTTTTTAGTATTGTCATTAAAAATAAAATTATTTATAAAAATTATAATTTTATTAAAAAAATTTTCAAAAAAAGGTGTAAAAATAAATAATCTATGATAGAATAAAGCATATAAATTTAATATTAAGGAGAGTGTTTTTTATTGGCAGAATTAAAGTATAAAAGAGTGCTATTAAAACTTAGTGGAGAAGCACTTGCAGGGGAGGCAAAAAAAGGAATTGATGCAGAAACATTAGGCAAAATTTGTGACAAAGTAAAAGAACTAGTAGACTTGGGAGCAGAAATTGCTATAGTTGTTGGAGGAGGAAACTTCTGGCGTGGAAAATATGGACATCAAATGGAAAGAACAACTTCGGATTATATGGGAATGCTTGCTACTTGTATGAATGGGCTAGCACTACAGGATGCATTAGAAGCAAGAGGAGTATTTACTAGACTTCAAACAGCTATTGAAATGCGAGAAATTGCAGAACCATACATAAAAAGAAAAGCTACAAAACATTTGGAAAAAGGAAGAGTAGTAATATTTAGTTGTGGAACAGGAAACCCATTTTTTACAACTGACACAGCTGCAGCTCTAAGAGCAGCTGAAATAGAAGCTGAAGTTATATTAGTTGGAAAAACTATTGATGGTGTTTATTCAGATGACCCAAAAACTAATCCGTCAGCAGTTAAATACGACAAAATTACATATTTAGATATATTAAATAAAAACTTAAAAGTAATGGATTCAACAGCTACATCATTGTGTAGAGATAACAATATACCATTAATTGTATTTGGAATTGATGAACCAGAAAATATGGTAAAAGCAATTATGGGTGAAAATGTTGGCACTTTTGTTGGAGAAGAAAATTAAAAAATAAAGGAGAATAAAATTATGATTAATAATATTTATGAAGAAAAAATGAACAAAACAATTAGTATTTTTGAAGAAAATTTAGCAGAGATTAGAGCTGGTAGAGCTAACCCAGCAATTTTAAATAAAATTTCTGTAGACTATTATGGTGTTCCAACACCAATAAATCAAGTAGCTGGTATTTCTGTGCCAGAAGCTAGAATGATATTAATACAACCTTGGGATATGAATTTATTAAAAGAAATTGAAAAAGAAATTTTAAAATCTGATATAGGAATTAATCCAAACAATGATGGAAAAGTTATAAGATTAACTTTCCCTGAATTAAATGAAGAAAGAAGAAAAGAAATAGTAAAAGATATAAAGAAACTAGCAGAAGAAGCTAAAGTAGCAATTCGCGCAATTAGAAGAGATGCTATAGATGAAGCAAAAGAATTACAAAAAAAATCTGAAATAACAGAGGATGATTTAGAGAATGAAGAAAATGAAATTCAAAAATTAACAGATAAAAAAATAGAAGAAATTGATAAATTGCTAGCTAATAAAGAAAAGGAAGTTATGAGTATATAAAAATTTGGAGGAGCATATGGAGAGTAATATAGATACAAATTTGCAGCCACAACATATTGCAATTATAATGGATGGAAACCGTAGATGGGCGAAAGAAAAAGGTATAGACTATAGACTTGGTCATAAACAAGGTGCAGAAACATTAAAGAAAATTGCAAAATATGCTAACAAAATAGGAATTAAATATTTAACAGTATATGCTTTTTCTACAGAAAATTGGAAAAGAACAAAAGAAGAAGTGGGAGCCTTAATGCTTTTACTTCAAAAATATGCAGAAGAGTTATTAACCAGTTCGGACTTAGAAAATGTAAAAATTAATGTGCTAGGAGATTTAGATTCTCTAGATGAGGGAATAAGAAATAGTATAGAAAAAATTATACATAAAACAGAAAATAATACAGGCTTGGTTTTAAATGTTGCTTTTAACTATGGTGGTAGAGATGAAATAGTAAAAGCTACAAAGAAAATAGCTGAAGCTGTAAAAAACGGAAACATTAAAATTGAAGATATTGGAGAACAATTAATATCTGATAACTTATACACTGCAGGACAACCAGAGCCTGATTTACTAATTCGTACAAGTGGAGAGCAAAGACTTAGCAATTACTTATTATGGCAATTAGCATATACAGAATTTCTATTTTTAGATAAATATTGGCCGGATTTTTCAGAAAAAGACCTAGATGAAGCTATATTAACTTTTAAAACTAGAAATCGTAAATTTGGAGCCAAATAAATAAAAATTTATTAATACTTAATACATAGAAAGGTAAAAAATTTTATGGAGAAAAAAAGATGGATTTCAGGATTGATATTATTTCCAATAGTAGCAATTATATTAATTTGGGGAAATAAATATGTAGTAGATATATTTATTTCAATTATTGCTATTATGAGTTTGCACGAATTTTATAAAGCTTTTCGCACAGGAGAAAAAGCTAATCCTATTAGTTGGATAGGTTATACTTTAGCGGCACTTATTTCGGTTATACATATAATTCCTGAACAATGGTGGCTAAAAGCCATAGGAATGTTATTACCAATTACTTTATGCATATTATTTTTAACAGTTATTATTAAAAATCTTAAAGTAAATATAGTAGATATTGCAGTTACCTTTCTAGGAATTTTTTACATAGTAACATTTTTAATGTATATTCCTGTAATTAATGAAGACTTACAAAATGGAAAAATACTAATATGGTTTTTACTATTTGTTACATTAGGAACTGATATTTTTGCTTACCTAATAGGTAGACATTTTGGAAAACACCATTTTACTCAAATAAGCCCTAATAAAACTATAGAAGGCTGTATTGGAGGAGTTATAGGAGCAGTTATAATTACATTATTATACAACTTAGTTTGCCAAAACGTATTTAATGTAGAATATAGCTACATTAGTGTTGCTATAATAACAATACTATTAAGCATTTTAAGTCAAATAGGAGATTTGGCAGCATCAAGTATTAAAAGGTATACAGGAATTAAAGATTTTAGCAACCTAATTCCAGGACATGGAGGAATGCTAGATAGAATAGACAGCATAGTATTTGCTGCACCATTTGCATATTTTCTATTTATGCTATTATTATAGGAGAGAAGATAATTGATTTCGTTAATTATTACAATATTAAAAATTATATTTATATTAGGTTTTCTTGTTCTTATTCACGAAGGTGGGCACTTTTTAACAGCAAAATTATGCAAAGTAAAAGTAAATGAATTTGCTATAGGGTTCGGCCCAACTATATGGAAAAAGCAAGGAAAAGAAACAAAATACGCCTTAAGACTTATTCCTTTAGGTGGTTTTGTTAATATGGAAGGAGAAGAAGAACGTTCTGACAAAGAAGGTTCTTTTAGTAAAGCAAGTATACCAAAAAGAATTGCTATTGTTGCAGCAGGAGGTCTTACTAATATTATATTTGCTTTAATAGTATATTTTGCATTAATGGGATTTACTGGTAATAATACGTCTAATATAATAGAAGGTGTTATTCCAAATACAAATGCAGAGGTAGTAGGGATTCAGCCAGGAGACAAAATTTTAAAAGTTGATGGAAAGAAAATTAATTACAAAAATGACCTTGATGAAGCCCTAAAAAAATGTGAAGGAAATCCTATTGAAGTTGTAGTAGAAAGAAACGGAAAACAAGAAAATTTTATAATTAAGCCAGTAGAAGAAAAATATAATTATACAGGAATTGCAATAGATGGTAGTGGAGAAACAAACACAAAAATAGCAGCAGTTTATCCTAAAAGCCCAGCAGAAATGCAAGGTTTAGAAATAGGAGATACAATACTTAAAATAAATGAAACTGAAGTAGCAGGAAATGCAAAAAAATTAGTAGAAGAAATAAATAAAACAATAAATGATGTTATAGAATTTACAATAGAAAGAAATGGAGAAATACTAAAAATATTAGTTACACCAGAAGTGAGGGAAAATTATTATATAGGAGTTTATTTACAAAAAGCAGAAAATAACTTTGCAAATAACATATATTATGCATTTTTTGAAACAGGGAACTTTGCATTTTCTATTGTAGATAATTTAAAAATGTTATTTACAGGTAATGTGTCAGTAAATCAAATGATGGGACCTGTTGGCATAGGAGAAGTAGTAGCAAAAACAAATGGATTTGCAGATTTTATATATATTTTAGCCTTAATATCCATATCATTAGGATTTACGAACCTTTTACCTTTTCCACCACTGGATGGAGGCAAAATTGTAATTTTTATTATAGAAGCAATAAGAAGAAAACCTATAAGTGAAAAACTAGAAATTTATATTCAAATGATAGGATTTGCACTTTTAATAGGACTTTCTATATTAGTTACTTATAATGATATTTTGAGAATTTTTTAAATTTATGTTGTAGAAATAATAAAATTCAACTGGTATTATATTATTTTCTTGCTCGCCCCAACTACGCAAGAAACCATAATTGGATTGCATCTCATAAATTTAATTGGTATCCGTGCAATCCTTCAATGGTTTCTAGCTTGTTGGTCCCCACCTTAACTCGCTACGAAAATAATATAATACCAGTTGAATAAAAATAATTGTTGATTAAACTTATAATATAAAACTAAATAGGGAGAAAGACAATGGAAGAAAATACAAACCTAAAAACAGTAAAACAAGTATTTAAAGACTATAACACAAATAGCTTCGCTTTAAGCGAAGCTAAAGTTGCTTGTGTAAATATATATAAAAAAACAAATACATTAGAAATAAAATTAAAAGCAAATACTTCCATTTTAATAAAAGACTTAGCAGACTTTGAAAAATACTTAAGTAAAAGATTTAATTTTAAAGAAATTGAAATAAAAATAGAAACAGAAAATAAAGAAGAAAATATAAATAATAAAATACAACAAGAATGGGCTGACATTGTAGATTATATGGCGTTTAAACATCCTTTAACAAAAGCTTTATTAAAAAACAGTAGTATTGATATAGTAGATAATAAAATAACTGTAAAGCTAGCTATAAAGGGAAAGCAAGTACTAGAGGCAAGAAGTTTTGATAAAATACTAGCTACAAAATTAAATGAATTATATAATCAAAATTATGTGGTTTGCTATCAAGAAGAAGTTACACAAGAAATGATAGAAAGATATCAAGAACATGCAAAAGAATTAGAAAAACAAGCTATTATGTTGGCTCAAAAAGAAGCTCAAGAACAAATGGAAGAAAAATTGAAAGAAAAAGCAGAAAAATCAAACCAAGAGGAAACTTCTATGCAAGAAATTCCTATGCCTACTGATGCAGACATACCAGTAGAAACACAGCAGGAAGAAAATTCTCCTTTAATTTATGGAAGAAGCTTAAAAATAAAAGAAGAATTATCAAAAGTAATAGATTTATCTGTTGATAGCGGAAAAGTCTTGCTAGATGGAGAAATTTTAAATACAGATTCAAGAGAACTTAAATCTGGTAAATTCTTAGTAACATTTGATTTGTATGACGGCTCTAGCACTATTACTTGTAAAGCATTTGTTGAAGCAGACAAATATGATACAGTTATGAAAAAATTAAAAAGCGCAAGTGGTGTAAAAGTAAATGGAACAGCGCAATTTGACCCATTTGCAAAAGAACTAGGAGTTATTGCAAACGTAATTATTGAATCAACAGGAATAAAAAAACAAGTAAGAAAAGACGAAGCAAAAGAAAAAAGAGTAGAATTACATATGCATACTCAAATGAGTCAAATGGATGGCATGACAGCAGCAAAAGATTTACTAAAACGTGCTGTAAAATGGGGAATGAAATCAATAGCTATTACAGACCACGGGGTAGTACAAGCATTTCCTGATGCACATAAATATTTAGAAAAAGATCATCCTGATTTAAAAGTAATTTATGGAGTAGAAGCATATTTGGTTCCAGATGAATCTTCTCCTGTTTCTTTTTCAAAAGGACAAAATATAGAAGATGCTACTTATTGCGTATTGGATTTAGAAACAACAGGACTTTCTTTTAGAACAGAAAAAATTACTGAAATTGGTATAATGAAGGTTAAAAATCATAAGGTTATTGAAGAATTTAGTACATTTGTAAACCCTGAAAAACCAATACCACAAAGAGTAGTTGAAGTAACAAATATTACAGATGATATGGTAAAAGATGCACCTACTATAGAAGAAGTTTTACCAAAAGTTTTAGAATTTGTTGGAGACAGTGTATTAGTTGCACATAATGCTGATTTTGATATTGGATTTCTAAAACATAATTGTACAGAATTAGGATTGAAATTAGGTAATACATATTTAGACACTTTACGATTAGCTAAAGCTTTATTTCCAGAATATAAAAAATATAAATTAGGAATTATTGCAGAAAACTTAGGAATAAAAGTAGAAGTAGCACATAGAGCATTAGATGATGTAGATACTACAGTAAAAGTGTTTAATGTTATGCTAGACATGCTAAAAGAAAAGAATGTTGTAACATTAGATGATATGGAAACAAAGTTAAGTGGCAAAGCAGATTACAAATCACTACCAACATATCACGCAATTATTTTAGCAAAAGATTATGTAGGACTTAAAAATTTATACAAATTAATATCTATTTCACATCTAGATTATTTTTACAAAAAGCCACGTATATTAAAATCTATTTATAAAAAATATTCAGAAGGTTTAATGTTAGGTAGCGCTTGTGAAGCAGGAGAACTATATAGAGCAATTATTGCAGGAAAAACAGATGAAGAACTAGAAGAAATTGCAAGCGACTATGACTATTTAGAAATACAGCCACTAGGCAATAATATGTTTATGGTTAGAAATGAGACAGTAAAAAGCGTTGAAGAATTACAAGATATAAACAAAAAAATAGTGGCTTTAGGAGAAAAGTTACAAAAACCTGTAGTAGCAACTTGTGATGTTCATTTTATGGATCCACAAGATGAAATATACCGTAGGATTTTAATGGCAGGACAGGGATATGATGATGCAGATGACCAAGCACCATTATACTTACGTACTACTGACGAAATGCTAAAAGAATTTGAATATTTAGGAGAAGAAAAGGCATATGAAGTTGTTGTAACAAACACAAATAAAATTGCAGATATGTGTGAAAAAATAAGCCCAATTTCTCCTGAAAAATGTCCACCATATATTGAAGGCTGTGAAGAAACTATAAAGGAAATTGCATATAGCAAAGCACACGAATTATATGGTGAAGAACTGCCTGAAATAGTACAAGCTAGACTAGATAAAGAGCTAAATTCTATTATTACTAATGGGTTCTCGGTTATGTATATAATTGCTCAAAAGTTAGTATGGAAATCAAATGAAGATGGATACATAGTAGGTTCAAGAGGTTCTGTAGGTTCTTCCTTTGTTGCAAATATGACAGGTATTACAGAAGTAAACTCTCTTCCTCCACATTATAGATGTCCTAATTGTAAGTATTCAGATTTTTCTGACTATGGAGTAAAAAATGGATTTGACTTACCAGATAAGCAATGTCCTAACTGTGGTACTAAACTACAAAAAGATGGTATGGATATTCCGTTTGAAACCTTTTTAGGGTTTGATGGAGACAAAGAACCTGATATTGACTTAAACTTCTCTGGAGAATATCAAGCAAAAGCACACCGCTACACAGAGGTTATTTTTGGAAAAGGAACTACTTTTAAGGCGGGAACAGTAGGTACAGTAGCAGATAAAACAGCTTATGGTTATGTAAAAAAATATTATGAAGAAAGAGGAATACCAGTAAGTAATGCAGAAGTACTTCGTATATCACAAGGTTGTACAGGAATTAAAAGAACAACTGGACAACATCCTGGAGGCATTATAGTTGTACCAAAAGGAAGAGAAATATATGAATTTACTCCTGTACAACATCCAGCAGATGACCCAAATTCTGATATTATTACAACACATTTTGACTACCACTCTATTGACCAAAATCTACTAAAATTAGATATTCTAGGACACGATGATCCTACTATGATACGTATGCTATTTGACTTGACTGGAATTGACCCAACTAAAGTACCATTGGATGATAAAGAAACAATGTCTATATTTAGTTCTACTGACGTATTAGGTGTTACACCTGAGCAAATTCATTCAGAAGTAGGAACATTTGGAATACCTGAATTTGGTACAAAATTTGTTAGAGGAATGTTAGTAGACACAAGACCAACAACCTTTAATGAACTTATTAGTATATCAGGACTTTCACACGGTACAGACGTATGGCTTAACAATGGTCAAGAATTAGTTAATCAAGGAATTGTTACATTAAGTGAAGCAATAGGTTGTAGAGATGATATTATGCTTTATTTGATTAAACAAGGTTTGCCACCAAAACCAGCATTTAAAATTATGGAGTTTGTTCGTAAAGGAAAAGCTTCAAAAGATCCGGAAAAATGGAAAGAATACGAAGCTATGATGAGGGAATATAACATACCAGAATGGTATATTGGCTCTTGCCAAAAAATTAAGTATATGTTCCCTAAAGCACATGCTGCAGCTTATGTAACAAATGCTTTTCGTATTGCTTGGTTTAAAGTTCATAAACCAGCAGCTTATTATACAGCATTTTATACAATTCGTGCAGATGAATTTGATAGCGATGTTATGTGTCACGGTGTAGAAAAAGTTAAAAACAAAATGAAGGAGATAGATTTACAAGGAAACAGTGCCACAACAAAGGATAAAAATATGTATGCTATTTTAGAGTTAGTACTAGAAATGTATGAAAGAGGAATAACCTTTTTACCTATAGACTTGTATAAAAGTCATGCAACTAAGTTTATAATGGAGTCTGAAACAGAAATAAGGCCACCTTTAAATAGTATACCTGGTCTTGGAACAGTTGCAGCAGAAGGTATAGATGATGCAAAAAAAGAGGGCAAGTTTATGTCTATTGATGATATGAAAATTCGTTCTAAAATTGGTAAGTCTGTTATTGAACTATTAGAAAAAGTTGGATGCTTAAAGGGTATGAGCCAGAGCAATCAAATGAGTTTATTTGGATAAATTTTACAAACAACTAGATAAAGCGCAGTAGTAGTATAATACTTTTTTATCGCTCCAACCCCCAACTGCGAAGAAACCGCAATCGGATTGCTATTACAAAAATAAGTTGCTATCCGTGCAATCCTTTAGCGGTTTCTACCTTGTCGGTCCCCACGAAACCACGCTCTAAAAAAGTATTATACTACTACTGCTTTTTGCCTTAAGAGTTTAAACTATAATAATTTTAAAAATATTTTAATAGGAGTAAATAGAAAGATATGGAAAAATTATTCACATTACAAAATTTAATTATATATTTAATAGCAATAAATTTATTTACATTTTTTATGATGTGGATTGATAAGGGAAAAGCTAAAAGAGGCAAATGGAGAATACCAGAGAATACTTTATTAGTTCTAGTTTTATTAGGAGGAGGAATAGGTGGAATTGCTGGAATGTATACCTTTCACCATAAAACTCAAAAAGCTAAGTTTGTAATAGGCTTTCCGGTAATTTTAGTATGTGAAATTATATTAGCCATACTAATTATTATTTAAATTAATACTATTTTTATAACGAGGAAAGTGCATTTTAAAAATGCACTTTTTTTTAAGTTAGATAAAGCTAGATTTATTATATTTTATTACACAAATAAAATAATGGAAAATACTGTCAAATAGTTATAAAACTATTTGACAAAGTTTAGTAAATAAAGTGTTACCATAAAATAATAACAAATAAAATATAAAAGTTATCCACAAAAATATGTGCCTATTTATAGTTATTCACAAAGTTATCCACAGTTTCCACAATACTGTGGATAATATTTTTTGTAAACTAGCTGTAATGATTATGTAATATACATTGCCATTTTGTAACATTTGTGTAATATTTTTGTAATAAAATTAAAAAATATTGATTTTTTCAAACTAATGTTTTATAATTAGTATGTTATGATATAAATTATAAGGGGGCAAATAAATGCAAGATAGCATTATTATTAAGGGAGCGAAAGAACATAATTTAAAAAATATAAATTTAGAAATTCCAAGAGATAAATTAGTAGTAATTACAGGACTTTCAGGTTCGGGTAAATCTTCACTAGCATTTGACACTTTATATGCAGAAGGACAAAGAAGATATGTAGAAAGCTTATCTTCATATGCAAGACAATTTTTAGGACTAATGGAAAAACCTGATGTAGAATCAATAGAAGGATTATCTCCAGCAATTTCTATAGACCAAAAAACAACATCTCGTAATCCACGTTCTACAGTAGGAACAGTAACAGAAATTTATGATTATATTCGTTTGCTATATGCAAGAATTGGGGTACCATATTGTCCTAATTGTGGAAAGAAAATTGAAAAGCAAACTATAGACCAAATTATAGATAGCGTTATGAATTTAAAAGAAGGCACTAGAATACAAGTTTTATCACCAGTTATTCGTGGCAAAAAAGGCGAGTATACTAAACTTTTACAAGACTTTCAAAAAGAAGGTTTTGTTCGTGTGCGTATAGATGGAGAAGTTTTTGAACTAACAGATGATATAGAAATAGATAGAAAGAAAAAACATAACATAGAACTTGTAGTAGATAGATTAGTTATAAATGAAAATATTAGAACAAGGCTAACAGAATCTGTAGAAACTGCTTTAAAATATGCAAACAATATTGTACTAATTGATATACCAGGAGAAAAAGAAATTTTATATAGTCAAAATTATGCTTGTCCAGATTGTAATATTAGTATAGAAGAACTAACGCCAAGAATGTTTTCTTTTAACAATCCATTTGGAGCTTGCCCAACTTGTACAGGTATTGGTTATTTAATGAAGATGGATGAAGATTTAATAATTCCAGATAAAAACAAAACACTATATGATGGAGTAAAAGCTTTTGGAGCTAGTACTATGAAAAAAGGCGACACAATGGCAAAAATGTATTTTGAAAGTATTGCAAGACATTATGGAGTAGAAATTAAAGACGTACCAATAAAAAAATTGCCAAGATGGTTTTTAGAGAAAATATTATATGGTACAGGAGATGAGGCTCTTGATTTTGAATATACTTCATATGCTGGTACTAGAAAATTTACAAGCCCATTTGAAGGAGTTATACCAACTTTAGATAGAAGATACAATGAAACAAAATCTCAAGGTATGAGAGACTTTTACGAAATGTATATGAGTGAAAGTAACTGCCAAACTTGTAATGGAGCAAGGCTAAAAAAAGAAAGTTTAGCAGTAAAAATTGGAGACAAAAATATTAATGAATTAACAGATTTGCCTATTAATAGAATAAAAGAATTTTTAAATACATTAGAATTAAATAACAAAGACAAAATGATAGCAGACCAAATTTTAAAAGAGTTAAATAAGCGTTTACAATTCTTAATAGATGTAGGGTTAGAATATTTAACTTTATCTAGAGGTGCAGGAACATTGTCTGGCGGAGAAGCACAACGTATACGTTTAGCAACCCAAATAGGTTCTGGGCTAACAGGGGTATTGTATATATTAGATGAACCAAGTATAGGTTTACATCAAAGAGATAATAACAAATTATTGGCAACTCTTAGAAAATTAAGAGATTTAGGAAATACTGTTTTAGTTGTAGAGCACGATGAAGACACTATGTATGCAGCAGACCAAATTATAGACATAGGTCCTGGACCTGGCGTTCACGGTGGAAATGTAATAGCACAAGGCACTGCTGAAGAAATTAAACTAGTGCCCGAATCTATTACAGGTCAATATTTAAGTGGTAAAAAACAAATTACAGTACCAAAGAAAAGAAGAAAATCAAATGGAAAAGCTATTGAAATTAAAGGTGCTACGGAGCACAATTTAAAAAATGTAAATGTAAAATTTCCATTAGGTCAGTTTGTTTGCGTAACTGGTGTTTCTGGTTCAGGAAAAAGTACACTAGTTAATGATATATTATACAAAACAGTGGCAAAAGAAATTTATGGGTCTAATGAAAAACCAGGAAAATGCAAAGAAATAAAAGGACTAGAAAACATTGATAAAATTATAAACATTGACCAATCTCCAATAGGTAGAACGCCACGCTCTAACCCAGCTACATATACAGGTGTATTTGATATGATTAGAGATATATTTGCGGCAACAGCTGAAGCAAAGATGAGAGGCTATGACAAAGGCCGATTTAGTTTTAACGTTTCAGGAGGCAGATGTGAAGCTTGTTCTGGAGATGGTGTATTAAAAATAGAAATGCACTTCTTACCAGACATTTATGTACCTTGTGAAGTGTGTAAAGGAAAAAGATATAATAGAGAAACATTAGAAGTAAAATATAAAGGAAAAACAATTAGTGATGTACTTGATATGACAGTAGAGGAGGCACTAAAATTTTTTGAAAATATACCTAGAATTAAATCTAAAATTCAAACTTTATATGATGTTGGACTTGGCTATATTAAACTAGGACAGACATCAACTACTTTATCTGGCGGAGAGGCACAACGTGTAAAACTAGCAACAGAATTATCTAAAAAAGCAACAGGAAAAACATTATACATTTTAGATGAACCTACAACAGGACTTCATATAGCAGATGTTCACAGATTAGTAGAAATTTTACAAAGATTAGTTGATACGGGAAATAGTATTATTGTAATAGAACACAATTTAGACTTAATAAAAACAGCAGACTATATTATTGACTTGGGACCAGAAGGAGGAGAAAAGGGTGGACAAGTAATTGCAGTTGGTTCACCAGAACAAATTGTAAAAAATGAACAAAGTTATACAGGCCAATTTTTAAAGAAAATTTTAGAAAAATAACAATAAATATTTAACCAATTTAAACTTGTAACAAAGAAATTCATCAAAACATATTATGTAATGTGAGGTGAATAAGATTGAATTGGTTTGAAAACTTAAGCCCAGTAATTCAGGCATTACTTGCAACAATATTTACTTGGGGAGTAACCGCACTTGGAGCACTTATAGTTTGCTTTTTTAAAGAAATGAACAAAAAAGTATTAGATACTATTTTAGGCTTTAGTGCCGGCGTAATGATTGCAGCTTCATTTTGGTCTTTACTATCTCCTGCACTTGACTTATCAGAAGAACTTGGATACATAGTATGGCTATTACCAGCTATAGGATTTATTGCTGGTGGATTGTTTGTACTACTATCGGATAGGTTTTTAGACAAAATATTAAAAAGCAATAAAAACTTAAGAAGTTCAACTTCACTAAAGAGAAATATTCTGCTAATATCAGCAATTACTATTCACAATATACCAGAAGGAATGGCAGTAGGAGTTGCCTTTGGAGGAATAGCAAGCGGAGTACCAGGAATGACTTTAATAGGAGCTATTATGCTTGCTATAGGAATAGGAATTCAAAACTTTCCAGAAGGTGCAGCAGTAGCTCTACCGCTTAGAAGTGAAGGTTATTCAAGATTTAAAAGTTTTATGATTGGTCAGGCGTCAGCAATAGTAGAACCAGTAGCAGCTGTAATAGGTGCAATATTAGTAATATATATAAGAAGTATGCTACCATTTTTACTAGCGTTTGCAGCAGGAGCAATGCTAATTGTGGCAGCAAGAGAATTATTACCAGAATCCATAAAAGAAAATAAAAATTTATCTACTTTTGGATTGATTTTTGGTTTTGTACTAATGATGGTACTAGACGTTGCATTAGGATAATAAAAACAATACTCAAGAAATAATTGAAGTGAAATATTTTTTAATTTGCTTCAATTATTTTTCATCTATTACAACACACTTGTAAAAATTATGTAAATATGGTAAAATAAAATAAGTAACTTTTTTAAATCCTGTTTTTCAGGTTCATATATAGACAGCAAAAGTAAAATAATTATTTTGAGGAGAAAAAGGATATGGAAAAATTAATCAGTAAGTGGAAACAAGGCTGGCGGCTTTTATACAGTGATGACCCAATTTCGTTTTATACATTTTTTACAATTATTTTTGCAGAATGTTCGTATTTGTGGAATTTTCAACCAATCTTTGTATCAGTTCCATTTAATGCGATTCTGATTGGGTATGTAATAAATGTATTACTATCCACATTGAGCAAAGAATTGTTCAGGGGAACTAAAAAAGAAGTGATATTTACAGTAGTTTATCTATTAACATTTGTAATACTGTTTACAATGGGATGTTTTGTGAATATTTTTATAAATATTATAATAACAGCAATTCCTTTTAGTATAACAGCATTATGGATAAGATTTAGAGAGTATCAGCGGAATATGTTAACTTACGCAAAAACAGACGTAACTGTAAGCAAATTAATTTACTATTTTGCAAAAATAAAAGTGTATGTAAATAAAGTAACTTTAAAACAAACATTATATATAATGTCTCAGGTTGTAGTTATTTTTTTACCTTTTGTTGTATTTGCGATATCATTTAAACTTCTGCCAATAGTTCCATCTTTTTTAGAAAATATTGCACTTGTTCTTTATGTTATTTTACTACCATTTATTGCGGTACTAGAACAAGAAGTAGCAAAGTATAATATTTTTGAAATGGCATATATGACCACTTGGAAAAAAGAGAAGGAAAAATAAAAAAGTCGGAAAAAGCACATAATGCTACTGATTAAGGAAAAAAGCAAGGTTAATACTTGCTTTTTTCTTGTATAGAAAACACAAAGGTAAATTAAAAAAGTAAACACAAAAATTTGCAAAAACTATTTACAAAGTAAAAAATTATGTATAAAATGAAGTAGTAAAAAGTATGAAAAGTAAAATCACTTTTATAGCACATTGAGAATTAAATAGAAGAAAACTGTTAAAATTAGTATTTAGCAGGAGAAAATGTGTATA